>NZ_VOZB01000006.1:0-245246 GCF_013420005.1 Acinetobacter sp. YH12040 | reverse complement strand
TTTGATTCCTTTAGCAAATTCTGCTGCAAGGTCTTTTAGTTTTTGTTCGTTCATCATGTTGCCTGACTCCGTTGTGAATATGAACATAGCAAATTCAGGCAATTACACAATTTAATTTACAGTCTCATAGAACTATTTTTTAATGCAAAAAAAGACACCTTATAAGGTGTCTTTTTTTATTCGCAGCATTTAGCGCACAATACCGCGCTTAGACTGCTCAAGTGAGTCAATCAACAATTGCGCTTCTGCCACTTCAGGCAAAATTTCAATGCGAATACGCTCAATCGCTTCATTCGTCGTTAAACCATCTTTATAGATCAATTTAAAAGATTCACGTAAACCTTGAATCACATTTTTAGACCAACCTTTACGACGCATTCCTTCAATGTTCATTGCAAAAGCATGGGCTGGATTACCAGATACCATGACATAAGCAGGTACATCTTTCAAAATAAGCGATGCACCACCAATCATACTGTATGAATCAATTTTACAGAATTGATGAATACCAGAGTTACCACCTACGATGACGTAATCACCAATGTGGACATGACCTGCAACGCCGACGTTATTAGCAAAAATATTATGATCACCTACTACACAGTCATGTGCAATATGTGTATTCACCATCAATAAATTGTGACTACCAACTTTAGTTAGACCCTGATCTTGAACAGTACCACGATGTAAACTACAGTGTTCACGAATCGAGTTATAATCACCGATTTCTAACCACGTTTCTTCACCAGCATATTTCAAGTCTTGGCAAACTTCACCAACACTGGCAAATTGAAAAATTTCGTTATGTTGACCAATACGGGTATAACCACCCACCACAACATGTGAATGCAGTTTAGTGCCCGCTCCAATTGTGACTTTAGGACCAATAATACAATATGGTCCAATTTGCACATCCGGAGCAATTACTGCTGATGAGTCAATAATGGCGGTAGGATGAATTAATTCGTTATTGCTCATGCTGTCTCTGTTTTCTGATGCGAAACCATAATTTCCGCGGTTGCTGCGACTACGCCATCTACAGTGGCAACACAATTATATTTGTAAATGCCACGCTTTTGCATCACTAATTCCGATTTTAATACAAGTTGATCGCCTGCAACGACTTGTTTTTTAAATCGAACCTTCTCTGCACCAGCAAATAAGAACAGCGAACCCGCTGAAGGTTTCTCATTATTCATAATGAAACCTAAAATACCCGATACTTGCGCCAATGCTTCAACAATCAGCACACCCGGCATAATTGGGTATTCAGGGAAATGGCCTTGTAAAAATTCTTCATTAATCGTTACATTTTTATAGCCTACAATCCCGTTGTCAGTCACTTCAACAACACGATCAACCAATAAAAACGGATAACGATGTGGCAAATATTCACGAATAGTCTGAATAGTCATTGGTAATTCAGGTTTTGTGAAAGCTGGGGTATTCGACTCTGTCATCATAATTATTTACGCAATTTAAATGTTGATTCAAGGGACTCAATTTGAGACTGCATATGATCAAGTCGTTTGACCAATTGGGTCAATGGCACATCTGCTAATTGTTTAAAGCGGATTGCTGCCTTTTTCCAAGAACCACTTTCAAGCATTGGCGTACCTGAAGAATAACTACCAGCAACGGAAATACTTTTTGTGACCATTGACATACCAGTAATTGTCACATTATCTGCAATATTAATGTGACCTACGATACCAACAGCCCCTGCTAGCACACAATTTTTGCCAATAGTTGTACTACCTGCAATGCCACATTTCGCAGCCATTGCTGTATTTGCACCAACTTTGACGTTATGCGCGATTTGCACAAGGTTATCAATAATGACACCATCTTCCAAAATTGTGTCATCTAAAGCACCACGGTCGATACTACAATTTGAACCAATACGCACATCATTCCCGATACGTACAGAACCTAATTGAGCAATACGATGCCATTTCCCTTGATAAGGTGCAAAACCAAATCCTTCACCACCGACCACCGTATTTGCATGGATACGTACACGATCACCTAACTTGGCTTCCCCAGTAATCGTCACATGCGAATCGATAAAACAATCTTTACCAATTTCAACACCATGATCAATCTTCACTTGTGATTCAATGCGCGTTCCTTCACCCACCACACTATTCGCACCAATCACCACATAATGCCCAATATAAGCAGTATCAGAAATGATTGCTGAAGGATGAATTTGAGCAGTACTTTCAATTCCTATTTCTACAGATTTTTTTTCAAAAACATGCGTTAGAATAGCGAAAGCCAGATACGGATTGGGTACAACAATGAAGTTTTGCTGTGAAGGGATTTGTGACTGCATGTCTGCAGTCACAATCAGCGCACCAGCCTGAGACTGTTGAGCTTCATTCAGATATTTATCTGCGTTTAAAAATGCAAGCTGATGCGGTTGAGCACTCTCCAAACTTGCCATTCCACTGAATTGCAAGTCTAGCTGACCAATACATTGACCTTGAACAAGTTGAGCAAGCTTTTCTAAACTGAATTTTTGAGAATTCATTGATTATTTAATTGCATTAACCTTTTGAATCATTTTATCAGTTAAATCAAACTTAGGGTCATACGCAAGTGCTGAATTTTTATTCAAAACAACATCTAACTTATTTTCTGTGCGCAATTGTTCTGCAACTTGCTTGATTCGAGTATCCATCGTGCGATTTAAGGACTGGATATTACCTTGAACCGAAGCTTGAAGTTTTTGCTGTAAATCAGTCAGCTCTTTGAGTTTAGTTTGATACTGTTGACCCATTTGCTGCTTTTGCGCAGCAGTCAACTTATCACCACCTTGCTGAGCTTTCTGTTGCATTGCTTCCAGCTCTTTAGCCAGTGATTCAATTTTAGTGGTTTGTGGTTTCAACTGCTGTTGAATTTGAGCATTTTGTTGTTTTAGATAAGTGCTTTGATCAACCACCTTTTCTAAATCAACCACACCGTAACCTGCTGCATGTACCACTGCAGAACATGACATACCCAATACTGCCAAACCAGCAAATAATTTATTCATCTTATCAACCTGTAATTTTGTTATTCCTCGAAGGGTCGTACTTAGAACGTACGACCAATCTCGAATTGAATTTCTTTTGTTTCATCGCCAGCTTTGTCATTCAGCGGGAATGCATAACTCAGTGAAATTGGGCCAATCATCGTGATCCAAGTAAAGCCTGCACCAACGCTATAACGCATGTTATTCATATCAAAGCCGTAGTTATCTTTACAGTATTGACGGTCTTCACTAGATTTAGGAACGTCACATTGGGTGTCAAATACTTGTGCGCCTTCAGCAAACAATACTGGACGAACTTGACGCGCCCAATCGCCTTTAAATGGCACAGGTAAAGCCAATTCAGTACCAAATTGAATTAAAGCATTACCACCAACTTCTTCTGGATCGTAGTCAACCTGATTTTGCGCATCATAATACACACCAGGATATTTCGGCCCTAGAGTACTATTGTCATAGCCACGTACCGAACCAAAACCACCTGCATAGAAGTTTTTATAGAATGGTAAATCATTACCATAGCCTAACTTACCGTAACCACGTAACACAAAGTCTTTACCTAGTGGGAAATAAGCTTGTGCGTCGTAAGTAATTTTTTGATATTCAACATCACTGCCCGGTAATGCAATTTCGGCATTGACGCGGTGTGACATACCCGATGTAGGGAATACCGGGCGATTCAAGGTGTTGTACGACCAACCTAAGTTAAGGTTATAAGTTAAGAAATCACCTTTAAATTCATTATCATAAGTAATTTCTTCAACAGCACATTTATAACCAATTATTTCGTTTTTATCATTATAAACAGGTACAGTATTTTGAGACTCACCATTAGCATCTTTTGGGCAGTAAGAACCTTTCCCTGTAGCTTTACCACCGTTAGCAAGTAAGTAGTCACGGACATACGTAGATACATATGGGCCTGTAGTTACATCAGTTTGATCAATATTCAAACCCATACTGATACTTTGGTTTTCATCGATCGGATAACCAAAGTTGATACCACCACCAAAACTATCAGTGACGTAGTTGTTAACGTTATAGTCGTTATCTAACTTGGTTTTACGGTAGTACAAGTTATAACCACGGCGTACACCATCAATAGTGAAGTATGGGTCAGTTACACTGAGGTTGTAATAATCTTGAGTCTCTGAACGAGACAAATCGATAGAAACTGCATTACCTGTACCCAAGAAGTTGGTTTGACTCAAACCTGCTTGGAAAGTTACACCGCCACTTTGTGAGAAACCAACAGCTAAAGTACTTGTCCCCGAATGCTGCTCTTCAACATTTATATTTAAATCAATTTGATCTGGGGTACCCGGAATACGTGCAGGCTTAACATCAACGGTTTTAAAGAAACCAGTACGTTCTAAACGCACTTTAGACAAATCAATTTTTTCGTTACTTGCTAATGCGCCTTCCATTTGACGCATTTCACGACGTAGAACTTCATCAGCTGTTTTCGAGTTACCTGTGAAATTAATACGGCGAACAGTGACTTGCTGACCCGGATTCACATAGTAATTTAAATCAACCAATTTTGTGTCTTTATTGATTTCAGGAACAATGTTCACTTCTGCAAAGTAGTAACCTGCATTACCATATTTACGAAGTAAAAGCTGTTTCACACCATTCACTTTTTCTTGTGAATATAAATCGCCATCTTTATAGAGTTTTAAAGCGTTTAAATCAGTTTGCGTATAAAGCGTATCACCTAAGAAATGGGTTTCACCAAACTTAAATTGTTCACCTTCATCCACCGAAACTTCGATAAAGACGTGTTTTTTATCTTCACTCAAATTTAGACTTGAATTGGTAATGTTGAAGTTGATGTAACCTTTGTTGAGATACATCGCACGTAACGCTTCTAAACTCGCAGCCATTTTTTCACGTGCATAGCGGTCATTACGAGAAATGATCGAGTTCCAACCACTTTCTTTTAATGCAAAAATTTGTTTAATTTCGCTTTCTTTAAAGACTGTATTACCAATGATATTGATATCAAATACTTTGGCAGATTGGCCTTCTTCAAACTCAATTAAGACATTGACACGGTTATTCGGTTGAGCGGTTGTAATCACTTTGACATCAGCATCGTAGCGACCTTGCTGCATGTACTGTTGTTCTAATTCAGTTTCAACCGTTTGCAAAGATGATTTCTTTAAAACTTCACCTTCGGACAGACCCATTTTCTTTAAGCCTTCTTCCAAGGCTTCTTTAGGAATAAGTTTATTGCCTTTTAGCTCAACTTTAGAAATTACTGGGCGTTCGACCACTGTATATACAAGGGTATTACCGACTTGTGAAGACTTCACATCATCAAACAAACCCGACGCAAACATGCTACGAATTGAGTTTGAAATGATTTGATCATTGACACGATCACCAGCGGAGAATGGGATCATTCCGGCTACATTGTCAGGAGTTAAACGCACTAAGCCATCAACACGAATATCTTGTACTACAAAATCATCTGCTGCATATACTTGTTGTGCTACGGCCATAGCACTAACCAGTGCCAATGGCATAAATAAATGTTTGTGCTGCATGCCAGTCTTTTCCGCTGTTAATTTATTTCGTATAACGTTCTTATAAACGCATAATGTCATTGAATAGAGCCAGTAGCATCATGCTACCCAGCAATACCATACCAATTTTTAATCCAACCAATTGTATTTGTTCAGAAACAGGTTTACCACGAATTAATTCAATAAAATAGTAAATTAAATGACCGCCATCGAGCATAGGAATCGGTAGTAAATTTAAAATACCCAAACTTACACTCATCAGTGCCATAAATGAAATGAAGGTTTGCCACCCCATCTCAGCACTTTGTCCAGCCACTTTCGCAATAGTAATCGGACCAGATAAATTATCTAAACCAACCAAACCACGCACCATTTTTACAATAGAATTCAGGATCATACTAGAGATCTGACCTGTTTTTTCTACGGCTTTGCCCATCGCCTCTACAGGCGTGTATTGAATGGTTTGTTTGTATTCGGCTGGAATATTGACTTTACCCGGATCACTTTGTACACCTAAAAGCCCTGTGACTTTACCCATTTGGTCACGCTTACCTTGCGGCATCACGTTTAAATGCACAATTTTATTTTGTCGTAAAACATCAATTTTAAGTAACTTTTCTGGAGAAGCTTGTACAACTTGTACAACATCAAACCAGTCTTTCATTTTTACGCCATCGATCGAAACAATTCGATCACCCACTTGCATCCCTTGGCGAATCGCTGCACCATCTTCACTGAGTTTTGAAACCACTGCAGGAATTTCAGGACGATATGGCGTAAAACCAAGAACATCGAGTGGTGACTGAGTTTGATCGCGTAAGAAACTCTGTATCGGTAAACTGAAGTTTTGAATTTGCCCTGCACGTTCAGCTTGAATTTGAATATTGCCGGTCTCACCCACACGATCAACCAAGGCATAATTCAAGCGCTCCCAAGTAGATACTTGAGTACCATCTACGGCAGTAATTTTATCACCAGTCTGCATTTGCGCAGCTGCTGCAGGCGTATTTGGTAAAATTTTACCTACGCGCGTATTCAGCTGTTCCTGAGCTGGTAAAAATAAAATCCAAAACAACACTACTGCAAAAGCCAAGTTAATGAGTGGCCCTGCCGCAACAATTGCAATACGCTTCCAAGGGTGTTGTCGGTTAAATGCTTTTGGTAAGTCTTCTGCTGCGACATCACCTTCTCGTTCATCCAACATTTTGACATAACCACCCAGTGGTAATGCAGACAGTTGATATTGAATACCCGACTTCTTTGACGTCCACTTGAGCAGTGTTGGGCCAAAACCAATCGAATAAACCAAAACCTTTACGCCCAGTTTACGTGCAACAAAATAGTGCCCAAATTCATGAATCGCTATCAACGGTCCAAGTAGCAATATTGCTGCAATAATCATAAACAAGGCATTCATGTCTTAACTTCCTGAATTCAATACTGCTTTTTCAGCAACCATACGTGCCGATTTATCTGCATGCAAAATAACATCAATATTATTTGCAGCTGAGTTTTCAACTTGCCCCAACACATGTTCCACAATTTGAGGGATTTGAGTAAAGCCAATTTTCTCATGCAAAAATGCTGCCACGGCGATTTCATTGGCTGCATTTAAAATCGTTGGAGCTAAGCCACCTGCCTTCATGGCTTGGCGTGCTAATTTTAGCGCTGGGAATCGCTGTATATCAGGCTGTTCAAAGTTTAACTGTGAATGAACAAATAAATCTAATGGAGGAACATGTGTTTGAATACGCTTCGGCCATGCTAATGCATGAGCAATAGGCGTACACATATCAGGATTACCCATTTGTGCCAAAGTCGAACCATCTACATATTGAACCATTGAATGAATGATACTCTGTGGATGGACAACAACTGTTACAAATTGTTCTTCAACTGCAAAAAGATGACAGGCTTCGATCAATTCCAAGCCTTTATTCATTAGTGTTGCAGAATCAACAGAAATTTTTTGCCCCATCGACCAATTTGGATGCTTACAGGCTTGGGCCGGCGTCACACTTTGTAATTGTTCCAAACTATGATGTAAAAATGGACCACCAGACGCGGTGAGTAAGATTTGTTTTACACCTAGCTTTGGCTGACCATGACGCTCACCTTGTAGATAAGTTTCAGGTAAGCATTGGAAGATTGCATTGTGTTCAGAATCGACTGGCAGTAACAAAGCATTATTTTCACGTGCGGTCTGAATCATGATGTCACCCGACATCACCAGCGCTTCTTTATTTGCAAGTAAGACACGTTTACCCGCTTTCGCAGCAGCCAATGTAGGTAGCAACCCTGCCGCACCCACAATAGCTGCCATGACCACATCAACCTGTGGATGTTCTGCTACTGCGATTAATCCTTCTTCATCATGCAGGAGTTCAATATCAGTTAATTTTTCAGCTACGAGTAATTGGCGCAGTTCATCCACTTTATTGAATGGAACAACTGCGATTTTCGGTCGATATTGTTTGCATATTTCGACAAGTTCTACAATTCGGCTATGTGCAGTGACTGCAAAAACTGAATACTCTTCGGGGTGCTGTTGCAGAATCTTTAAAGTACTTTGACCAATGGATCCTGTTACACCCAATATACAAACAGATTGTGACATCTATAAATCTACGCCAATTAATTTTAAAACATACATACCTGCTGCAAAGATAGGTGCTGCAGCAAGCAACGAGTCGATACGGTCCAGCACACCACCATGTCCCGGAAGAATACGACCAGAATCTTTGATCCCTGCACGACGCTTGATCATCGATTCAAATAAATCACCAAGTACTGAACTAAATACTGTTATTACTGAAAGTATTAAAAATAAAATATGTTCAGCGATGCTTAAATCTAGATAAATAATTTCAACGACAATGACAATTAACATTGCAGTGAATAGACCGCCGTATAAACCCTCGATCGATTTATTCGGACTCACATCTGGTGCAAGTTTTTTCTTACCGAATTTGCGTCCCACGAAGTACGCACCACTGTCTGCACCCCATACCAACAGGAACAGATACATGAGCCACCACGGTGAGTTCATCCAAACAGAAAAAATAGCAGTTACTGCAGCAGGAACTAAGACTAAGCCAATGCCACTGAGACTCGGGTTATACCAGTTGTCGTATTCAGGATAAGACTTCACCCAATAAACACTTAAGATCCAAGTAAAGATCGAAGCCGCCCAAAGCAGTAATGCAACATCTGTAAAATGCAATGCTAGTGCTGAAAGAATAGCAGTGACTAGACCATAGCCCCATGCGAAAGGCTTAATCACATTTTGTGTATTACGCGGCATGAGTTTAAACCACTCATAACCCGCGACAGCTGATGCAATAATCATCAGCACAAGCATTGGGTATTTAGACTCGGTTGCAAACATGCAACTCAGTACAACTGAAACCAGTACCAATGCGGTTATTATCCGCTCTAACATTTATTTATTCTCAAACTGCTCTTGTTGAATCTGCTCTGAGGTCTTACCAAAACGACGTTCACGACCACCAAATACTGCTAGTGCATCATCAAATTCTTCAATGGTAAATTCAGGCCATAATGTCTGGGTAAAATAAAGTTCTGCATAAGCAGCTTGCCAAAGCAAGAAGTTCGAAAGACGGAAATCACCACCTGTACGAATTAACAAATCTACTGGAGGTAGATCACTTAAACTGACATATTGACCGAAGACTTCAGCATCCACTGCTTCAAGATTTATTTTGTTAGTTAAAACATCTGCTGCGATTTGTTTTGCAGCCTGTGCCATATCCCACATACCACCGTAACTAATTGCAATAGTTAAAGTCATGCTGTCGAAATTAGCAGTCCTTTGTTCGGCTTGCAACATTAAGTCACGTAAGTTAGGAGATAAACGAGAACGATCACCAATAAAACGTAGGGAAATGTTAAATTTTTCCATACGCGGCAACTGCTCATGAATGGTTTCTTCGAGAAGAGCCATCAACAAATCAACCTCAAACTGAGGACGATTCCAATTTTCACTCGAAAAAGCAAAAACGGTCAGTGCTTGGATATTTCTTTTACGACAATGTTCAACGATGGGATCTAGGATGTCCTTTCCAGAACGATGCCCTTCACCTTTTTGCATTTGATTCTTTTTGGCAAAACGATTGTTGCCATCCATAATGATGGCAACATGTTTTGGAAGACGGGAAGTTTCTTCAGATGAGGTCATTAAAACTTAGACCTTCATCAATTCAGCTTCTTTTGCAGCCAGACGTTTTTCAACTTCAGCAACGAATTTGTCTGTGATTTTTTGAATGTCATCACCCGCACGACGCTCATCATCTTCAGAAATTTCTTTTTCTTTCAACAATGCTTTGATATCACCCAAAACATCACGACGGATGTTACGGATCGCAACTTTTGCATTTTCAGCTTCGTTACGTGCAACTTTCTGCATGTCTTTACGTGTTTCTTCTGTTAATGCAGCCATAGGAACACGGATCGCATCAGCAGTAATCGGGTTTAAGCCCAAGTCAGATTCACGGATTGCTTTATCAATTGCAGCAACCATTGAACGTTCAAAAGGCTGAACAAGTAAAGTACGAGAGTCTTCTACACCCACGTTCGCCACTTGGTTTAATGGCACATCAGAGCCATAGTAAGGAACCATAACACCATTTAAAATTGATGGGTGCGCGCGGCCTGTACGAACTTTGGCAAAACCATGCTCTAGAGAATCTAGAGATTTATTCATACGGTCTTCTGCGTCTTTTTTAAGATCGTTAATCATGTGATCTTCCTAACTTAATTCGAAAAGATGTAAATTCTAAAATAGCTTGTAGTATAAAGAGCTTTAGGGCCCACGTACATTAGTTAGTAACGTGAGTACCCTCTTTTTCACCCATTACCACTGAAAGTAATGAACCTGATTTGTTCATATCAAATACTTGAAGTGGGACGTTGTGGTCACGGCACAAGCAGATCGCTGTTAAATCCATCACACCCAGTTTTTCATCTAAAACTTGGTCAAATGTTAATGCATCGTATTTCACTGCATCTTCATATTTACTTGGATCTTTGTTGTATACGCCATCAACTTTCGTCGCTTTAAGAATAAGATTGGCTTCAATCTCGATACCGCGTAAGCATGCTGCTGTATCTGTCGTAAAGAATGGGTTACCCGTACCTGCGACAAATACACACACTTCGCCACGTGTTAAATGACGAATAGCATCACGGCTAGAATATGATTCAACTACAGCACCAATTGGCAAAGCTGACATTAGACGAGTTTTGATATTACGACGTACCAAAGCATCACGCAGTGCCAAACCGTTCATCACAGTGGCCAACATACCCATTTGGTCACCTGTTACACGGCCAACCAAACCATCTTTTTGTAATTGGCTACCACGGTAAAGGTTACCACCACCGACAACGATACCCACTTGAACACCCAAACCAACAAGGTGCGCAATTGCGAGTGACATTTGATCGAGCACTTGTGCATCGATACCCATCTCTTTATTGCCCGCTAAAGCTTCACCTGAAAGCTTAAGCAGGATGCGACCAAAACGTGGTTTTTTAGAATCAAGCATCATCAACTCCGAATTATTTAATTTCAATTATTTTTAATGAATCGTTTAAGCAGACTTAACCGAGATCAGTTTTGCAAATAAGTCATATTCATCTGCATCTGTGATTTCTACTTCAAGTAAATCACCTGCTTTAATCACTGACTTATCGATATCTTCAACAAAAACATTACCATCAATTTCAGGTGCATCTGCATAAGAACGCGCAACAGCAACTGGGAACTCTTCTTCAAGATCATCCACCAGTACTGTCATTTTCTGACCGATACGACTTTGCAATTTCGCAGCAGAGATTTCTTGCTGAACTTGCATGAAACGTTCATAACGCTCTTGTTTGATTTCTTCAGGCACATGATCTGGCAAATCATTTGCAGTCGCGCCTTCAACTGGTGAGTAAGTAAAACAACCCACACGATCAAGCTGCGCTTCTTTTAACCAATCAAGCAACATTTGGAAGTCTTCTTCAGTTTCACCCGGGAAGCCCACAACAAATGTAGAACGAATCACAAGATCAGGACATTTCTCACGCCAAACTTTTAAACGCTCTAGTGTATTTTCACTGTGCGCAGGACGTTTCATGAGTTTTAAAATCTTAGGACTTGCATGTTGGAATGGAATATCCAAATACGGCAAAATTTTGCCTTGCGCCATTAAGTCAATCACAGCATCTACATGTGGATATGGATATACATAGTGCAGACGCACCCAGATACCCAATTGACCCAATGCTTCACACATGTCATAGAATTTGGTTTTAACGGGCTGACCGTTCCAGAAGTCCAATTTGTATTTGGTGTCTACGCCATAAGCCGATGTATCTTGAGAAATCACAAGGACTTCTTTTACGCCTGCTTTTTTCAGCGCTTGAGCTTCAGTCAATACTGAACCTACTGGACGAGAAACCAAATCACCACGCATGCTCGGAATAATGCAGAATGTGCAACGATGGTTACAACCTTCTGAAATCTTCAAATAAGCATAATGTTTTGGTGTTAATCGAATACCTTGTTCAGGTACTAGATCAATAAACGGATTGTGTTTCGGTGGCTCAGGCACGTATTCGTGCACAGCTTCCATCACTTCTTGATATGCCGCAGCACCTGTCACTTTTAAGACATTTGGGTGCATTTGGCGAATTTTGTCTTCGTCTTTACCTAAACAACCAGTCACAATTACGCGACCGTTTGAACTCATCGCTTCGCCAATGGCATCTAGCGACTCTTGTACTGCAGATTCAATAAAACCACAGGTATTTACAACTACTAAATCGGCACCATCATAATCTGATGCTACATCATAACCTTCAGTCTTTAACTGAGTTAAAATTCGTTCGGAATCTACCAATGCCTTAGGACAACCTAAAGAAACAAAACCGACTTTGGGGGATTTCATGAATCTGCGCTCCACTATAATCCGCGTATTGTATGTCTTTTCAAAACATAAAAACAGGTGAAAAGGCCACTCTTTATATCACGCACCAAAATAATGCTATAAATTCATCCATATAATTTCATTTGCACCATTTTAATGCATTTTAGATTTACAGCCTGTTTTTAATCAGCTATACACTTTATTTAAAGTCTTAAATAAGCGCATTTATTCAAATAAGCATCAAAACTTAGCGTATTTCTAAAATAGTTGGCTTATATCTTGCATAACTTGCATCAATTCGAACCTTATTAGATTGAACGATTTGCTTTATGAAGATGCCATTGCGCCATTTTAATACAGGAACCTCTCGCTAATGGATCAGACTATGACGATTGATTACCGGCTTTTAGTGGATAATTTAACCACCGCCATTTTATTGGTCGATAGCAACCTGAATATTTTTTATTTAAATTCATCTTGTGAAGCGCTTTTTGACATCAGCTTACTTCGTGCATCAGGTCAGCCTGTATTAAATTTACTCCATATGCCCGATGATGAATTCAATACGCATGATGCATTAATGAATACCCTAACTTCTGGTCAGCACTATACGCGCCGAGAAGCAACAATTAATGTCAACTTTAAAGACATTCATGTCGATTACACCGTGTCACAGCTCAACTCTGGCAAACCCTACCATCCTTTGCTATTGATTGAGCTGAATCAAATCGACCGGATGTTGAAAATCTCTAAAGAAGAAAACCTGATTCAACAACATCAAGTTGCACGACAACTGATTCGTGGTGTTGCTCATGAAATTAAAAATCCACTTGGTGGTATCCGTGGGGCGACACAACTTTTAGCGCGTAGTTTAAATGATCCGAAGTACAGCGAATTCACCGACATTATTATTAGTGAAGTAGACCGATTACGTAATCTTGCTGACACTATGCTTGGTTCAAGACAATTACCAAGTTACGAACCAGTCAATGTCCATGAACCCCTTGAACGTGTTCGTTCACTGATCGTCAACCAAACCAAAAAGAAAATTAAGATCACTCGTGATTACGACCTTTCTTTACCGGATGTTCTGGCAGATCGTGATCAATTAATTCAGGTCATGCTGAATATCAGTGTTAATGCCGTTCAGGCAATGACGGAAAACAAAGAGTTCTTTGTTGAGCACCAACCAGAACTCACTTTGCGCACACGTATTCAACGTTTAGTCACCATCAACGGTGTATTAAAACGCTCTGCGGTACGCATTGATATCGAGGACAATGGACCAGGTGTCCCACAAGAAATATTAGAATCCGTATTTTACCCATTAGTGACAGGACGAGCGAAAGGCACAGGTCTCGGTCTAAGCATTGCACAAAATATTATGCATCAACATAACGGAATGATTGAATGCCAATCAGTTCCTGGAAAAACAGTATTTAGCCTATATTTACCTTGGGAGTCAGATCATGTCGCGTAATAAGATTTGGGTCATCGATGATGATCGCGCCATGCGTTGGGTGCTGGAAAAAACATTCAAAGAAGAAGGTTTTGATGTTACCAGTTTTGAAGAAGCACAATCCGCTTTAGATCAGTTAAGTGTCGATGCGCCAGATGTTATTTTGACAGACATCCGTATGCCGGGTATTGATGGACTGACCTTTTTAGGTAAAGTCAAAGGCAACTACCCTGACTTACCTGTAATTATCATGACCGCGCATTCAGATTTAGAATCTGCTGTGTCGAGCTATCAAACGGGTGCTTTTGAATATCTACCAAAACCTTTTGATATTGATGAAGCCTTAGCACTTGTAAACCGTGCAATTTTACATATTGCCAAATTACAACAACAAGAATCTGCTAAAACCGTTCAACCGATTCAATCTACAGAGATTATTGGTGAATCACCTGCTATGCAGGAAGTCTTCCGTGCCATTGGCCGTCTTTCTCAATCACACATTACTGTATTAATTAATGGTGAATCAGGCACAGGGAAAGAATTGGTTGCGCATGCGCTGCATAAGCATTCACCACGTGGCAACAAGCCTTTTATTGCGCTCAATATGGCAGCAATTCCAAAAGATTTGATCGAAACTGAATTATTTGGTCATGAAAAAGGCGCTTTCACCGGTGCCAACACACAGCGTCAAGGGCGTTTCGAACAAGCCAATGGCGGGACTCTTTTCCTTGATGAAATTGGCGACATGCCATTTGAAACCCAAACACGTTTACTGCGTGTTTTAGCGGATGGCGAATTCTACCGCGTTGGTGGTCACATCCCAGTCAAGGTGGATGTCCGTATCGTTGCGGCAACGCACCAAGACTTAGAAAAGTTAGTACATGAAGGTCGCTTCCGTGAAGACTTGTACCACCGTCTAAACGTGATTCGTATTCATATTCCAAAACTTGCACATCGTAGTGAAGATATTCCGATGCTTGCACAACACTTCCTAGCAAGTGCAGGTAAAGAACTTGGGGTAAGTCCGAAGATTCTGCGTCCTGAAACGCAAGAATACATGCAAAAACTGCCGTGGCAAGGTAATGTGCGTCAGCTCGAAAATACCTGTCGCTGGCTAACAGTCATGATCACAGGCCGTGAAGTTTATCCAGAAGATTTACCTTCTGAATTAAAACAGATTCCAATTCAAGGCACAGATGGTAACCCTGCTGCTCAAGGGATTGATCGCATCGGTGTGCATCATTGGGATGAGCTACTTGGTCAATGGGCAGTACAAAAACTGAAAAACGGTGAGATGAAAATTCTCGACATTGCCACACCAATGTTTGAACGCACTCTCATCAATGCTGCACTACAGCAAACACGTGGGCGTAAGCGCCATGCAGCAGAACTTTTAGGTTGGGGGCGCAACACTTTAACTCGTAAACTCAAAGAACTTGGTATGGACAGTGCCGAAGATGATGTCGAAGAAGAATTAGAAAGTTAATTTTCTGATTAACATTAAAAAGCCAGTCACTTGACTGGCTTTTTTTGTTTAGAGTTTGATTTTTTTAGCAATACTTTATGCCGTAAAGCCGACATAGCGTGAATAACCTTCCACACCTAAATCAGACTTATAAATCAGAAACTCAGGGAAACTTGAGGCGGTAATTTCAGTAAACATATGATACTGATCATCATTGGCATGCAAGTCATCGACTGTATGCTGCATGGTTTGCTCAAATTCATCTGTAATAAACTCAAAACCAATATCCATTGCAATAAACAGCACATGCTCACATGGCTGCACATACTGCTCTTCTGACCAATCAATCACTTGCTGCTGACAATGTGGACACTGAATGTTATCTGAAGGAGAAATATCAAGTTCGATCAATTGATAAGACATAGAAGTAAATTTATTCATGAATATTAGATTCATTCTAACAAAACTTAGTTTCAGCTAAAGGTATTTATTCAATAAAAAAGGAGCCGTAGCTCCTTTAAATATGACTGATTTCGATTATTTCTTAAGGGATGACTTATAGGCAGATAATGCAGCCACCGCGATAGCCGACAAAGCAATACCCGGCGCACTTGCAATTAAAATACCTGTCGTTCCTAGACCTAGCGCCAAAATCTTGCCTGTAAGTAATGGACCTGTCATTGCACCTAAACGTCCCCATGAAATTGCACTTCCCACACCTGTTACTTTCCCAGCTGGTGTATAGAAAATTGGAGAGATCCCATACAAAATCGATTGACCACCTGTAGAGAAAATTCCGCCCATGATGCCTGCTGCGATAAGTACAGGAATGGAATTTGTTGTAAACAACACAAATAATGCTACAAACAAACCTGAATAGATAATCACTGCCATTTGCCATAATTTTAGGCGATCAAGCAAGTAGCCCAAACCCAGCGTACCAATCACTGCGCCCACTTGGAACATCAACATGATCATGAAAGCTTGTTGCTTTTCCAACCCTTGTTCCATAAGCAAGTTAGGCAACCAACTGATCAGAATATAGTTCACCATTAAGGTAAAGAAGAAGCTTAACCAAAGCGGCAATGAATATTTATAACGCTGTTCAGCAAAAAGGATTTGTCCCATCGCTGGAACGGCTTCTTTGGTTTCTGTCTGAACTTTTTCTGTACGCTTATCTTTTAAGATAATCGCCATGAATGGAATCAAGATTAAAGGCGTTAAACCACCAATTAAAAATAGTGTATGCCATGAGATATCTTTAAAGACAATACCCAAGCCAGCAACAAAGATTGCACCTACGGGTAAGCCACAGTACATCAAACTATTTAAGCGCCCACGGTTAGCATCCGTCGCCTCATCACCCACCACCGAGATCATCGTTGGCATCGCAGCACCCAAACCTAAACCTGTAAAAAATCGTGCGATATATAAAATTTCAATGCTTGGTGCAACTGCCGTGATAGACATAAATACACCGAAGATAAAAATCGACAGCATCAGGACTTTCTTCTGTCCCAAATAGTCAGCGACACGCCCCCCAAAGAACGCGCCAAATAACATACCAAACACACCTAAGCTAAACACATAGCCCATTTGCACCTGATCTAAGGAAAATGTCGCTGCGATTCCTTTTGCTGCGATACCGGGCGCTTGTAGGTCAAAACCTTCAAAAAATGCCACCCAGAAACACAAAAATACTGTTAGAAATTTTTGCATTTTTCCCGATTGTTGATTTGCCATAATCGAACTCCATTCATGTAGCGTAAACCCACTTGTACGCCATGCCCTGAAGTTTCGGCTTTATTGGGTAGAATAAATACCACTACAAAGGTCGGAATTCACACGACCAAAAGCCCACCATTAAGACCTAAAACTTTGTATATCAATAGTTTTTAGATCTTATTTTTTGTATTTATAATTAATTATCAATCACTTAGGTTTATGAAAGATTTTAATAATCAAACCATAGCTAAAACTAATGATGATCAAAATATTCATTTAATCCGATCAAATACCAACAACCAATAGTTTATTGACAATAAAAAACCCGCAACTGAGCGGGTTTTTTATTTAACTCAAAATCTTATGCAGATTTTTTCGCTTGGTTATTCTTACGAATCGTAATCATCACCAATTGAACAGCCGCAGGTGTAACACCCGGAATACGGCTTGCTTGAGCCAATGTTTCAGGCAATACATTTTTCAGCTTCATAGTGATTTCACGTGAAAGACCAGAAACGACATCATAATCAAAATCAGCAGGAATACGTGTATCTTCCAAACGCTTCATTTGCGCAACGTCTTCTTGCTGACGGTTAATATAACCTGCATATTTCACAGCAATTTCAATTTGCTCTCCAACAAATGCTGAAACTTCTGAACCAGTCAATTCAGCAATTTGCGCAAAGTTGATATTTGGACGTTTTAACAAATCAATTGCATTGGTTTCTTTAGACAGGTCATCACCAGTCATTTCAACGAATTTTTTGCCTAGTGGATTGTTTGGCGCTGCCCAAAGGTGTTGTAAACGACCTTTCTCCGTTTCTACAGCTTCCATTTTTTGGCAGAACGAATCCCAACGCGCATCATCTACCAGCCCCATTTCACGACCAATGGCAGTTAAACGCTGATCCGCATTGTCTTCACGAAGCATCAAACGGTATTCCGCACGTGACGTGAACATACGGTACGGTTCTTTAGTACCGAGAGTAATCAAGTCATCAACCAACACGCCCATGTACGCTTCATCACGTTTTGGTGTCCATTGCTCTTGATCCCATGCACGACGTGCTGCGTTTAAGCCTGCAAGCAAACCTTGCGCTCCCGCTTCTTCATAACCTGTTGTACCGTTAATTTGACCTGCAAAATACAGGTTATTAATCGATTTGGTTTCTAAAGAGAATTTCAATGATTGTGGGTTGAAATAATCGTACTCAATTGCATAACCCGGACGCAATATGTGCGCATTTTCCATACCACGAATCGAGCGAACCAATTCAAACTGAACGTCGAATGGTAAAGAAGTCGAAATACCATTTGGATAAAGCTCATGTGTGTCCAAACCTTCAGGTTCCAAGAACACTTGATGCGAATCTTTATCGGCAAATTTATGAATTTTATCTTCAATCGATGGGCAGTAACGTGGACCCACACCCTCAATCACACCAGTATACATTGGTGAACGGTCTAAGCCGCCACGAATGATATCGTGAGTTTTCTCGTTGGTATGTGTGATATAGCAATTGATTTGCTCAGGATGCATCGACGCATCACCCATGAATGACATAGTCGGAGATGGGAAATCACCCGGCTGTGGCGTCATCACAGAGAAATCAACTGATCGCGCATCGATACGTGGCGGTGTACCTGTTTTTAAACGACCTACAGGTAAGTTCAATTCACGAAGGCGCGCAGCCAATGAAATTGAAGGAGGATCGCCCGCACGACCGCCTGAAGCATTATTTAGACCTACGTGGATCACTCCACCCAAGAATGTACCTGTAGTTAATACAACAGTTTTCGCATCAAAGCGAATACCCATCTGAGTAACCACACCTTTTACAGTATCGCCCTCAACGATTAAATCGTCAGCTGCTTGTTGGAAAATATCCAAGTTCGCTTGATTTTCTAAGGTTTCACGAATCGCAGCTTTATAACGAATACGGTCAGCCTGTGCGCGAGTCGCACGAACAGCCGCGCCTTTACGTGAGTTTAAAATACGGAATTGAATACCACCTTTGTCAGCAGCCAATGCCATTGCACCGCCAAGCGCATCAATTTCACGTACTAAATGTGATTTACCAATACCACCAATGGCTGGGTTACAGCTCATCTGCCCTAAAGTCTCAATATTATGAGTTAAGAGTAAAGTCTGTCGACCCATACGTGCCGCAGCAAGAGCTGCCTCAGTACCCGCGTGACCGCCGCCGATAACAATGACATCGTAAACTTTAGGATAATGCATAGTGGTAAAGGAGATTAAAAAAGGATGACGGAAGATTATAGCAAAAATTCACCGATAAGTTGACTGATTAACTCGATTTTATTGTTATTGACTACTGTTTTATGCCTATATATTTCTTTATGAACATACATACTTTGCATATTCCATATAAAAATATACATTTCTCAAGCAAATGTTACTCGAAGATTGTTGTTTTATTCTGATGATTTTTTATTCTGTTATAGATCCCATGAGAATCATAAGGACTATAAGCATGAATAAGAATATTTTGCTATCCACGGTTTTATGCGGTTTATGTTTATCACCACTTGCTGCCTCAGCCAATGATAAAGTTGAGAAAGTGTATGATGCACAGCGATATCAACAAGTCTGTAAAGGTAAAAGCCAAGGCGCTCAAGTTTCATTTGCCTATCGCGGTATTATCTGGAATGGTACTTGCGAACCACAATTTTTTAGTTCTTCCAAAAATGCAAATCTTCATGGCGAAGAAGCCGAATTATTAAGCACATGTAGTGCAGATGCAAAAGCCACTACTGCAACGATTAATGGACAAGAAATTAAAGGAAAATGTGCTTTAGGGTTCACTCCTCCTCGTCCTAAATAAACAGTTGTCGATAAAAATATCGACCAATTAACAGATCAAAAATAAAGCGGGTAAAACATCAGTTTTTACTCGCTTTTATTTATTGCTTATTTATCAAACTGAGATAAACTCAAAAACACTATAAGGATAAAAATATCAGGAAATTCCATGGATTCGGGATTATTTGCATTTTTTCTACCCATTGCTTTAGCCATTATGATGATGGGTTTGGGACTTGAACTTTCAGTCAAAGACTTTTTACGCGTTGGACGCTATCCAAAAGTTATTTTCATCGCTTTATTTACTCAGCTTATTCTACTGACCAGTATTGCGTTTTTCCTGTGTAAGTTGCTTGAGTTACCCCCATTACTTGCGGTGGGGCTCATGTTGCTTGCGGCTTCACCCGGTGGCCCCACAGCAAACCTATTCAGCTACCTATATAAAGGTGACGTTGCATTAAACATTAGCTTAACGGCTATTAACTCAGTTGTTTCGTGCTTTACACTGCCGTTTATTGTCAACCTATCCATTTTGCATTTTGTTGGTGAAAGTACCAGTATTGGCATGCCTATTGATAAGATCACCCATGTATTTCTGATTATTTTGATACCGGTATGTTTCGGTATGTTTATTCGCAACTCCTTTCCGACCATTGCATATCACATCAACAAGCCGATGCGAATGTTATCTATTTTCTTATTAATTCTTATCTTTACACTCGCAGTTTTGCGTGAACAATCCAACATTATTACGTATTTTGCCAGCGTCGGCATTGCAACCTGTTTACTCTGTTTCAGTGGCTTATTTTTGGGTTACCTAATTCCGTTCCTCGCAGGTGTACCGGAAAAGCAGGCACGTGCGTGTACCTTTGAGATTGGCATTCATAACACCAGTATCGCGTTAACTATCGCACTGAGTGTGCTTGAAAACACCACCGTGGCGATACCTGCCGGTGTTTATTCTATTTTTATGTATTTATTGGCGACCTTATTTGGTTTTATTTTGACGCACCGTGGCAGCCACCTGATTCAACAAGTGAAACCCTAAACTATTTTTTCTAACGCAATCACCATAAGGACTTTGGTGAAAAACCATTAAATATGCTCAAGGAGAATAAATAAGATGGATTCTGGAATTATTACGGTTCTTTTGCCATTAGCACTGGCCTTTATTATGATCGGGCTTGGGCTAGAACTTACCCCCAAAGATTTCGCACGTGTCACCAAACATCCTAAAGCCGTGTTGATCGCTTTATTTTGCCAACTCGTGTTGCTTGTTGGTATCGCCTTTCTATTATGTAAACTGCTCGCATTACCACCACTGCTTGCTGTCGGACTGATGCTACTCGCAGCCTCACCCGGTGGTAGCACAGCTAACTTATTTAGCTATCTATTTAAAGGTGACTTGGCTTTAAATATAACCCTGACCGCCATCAACTCTGTCATTGCAGCATTAACCCTTCCATTGATCGTGAATTTTTCGATTATGCACTTCATGCAAGAAGGGCAACAAATCAGTCTGCAGTTTGGAAAAATCCTCCAAGTTTTCGGCATCATTTTCATCCCTGTCTGTATAGGCATGCTGCTTCGTCACTATGCACCTAAACTGACTGAGAAACTGCATAAACCACTCCGTATCTTTGCTGTGGTCTTTCTCATCTTAATTATTATTGGTGCTATTTACTCTGAACGACATAATATTGCGGCTTATCTAACTCAAGTTGGCTTAGCAACGGTTCTATTCTGCATCTTCAGCTTATGTATCGGTTATTTTGTTCCGAGACTATTCGGCATCAATAGTGCTCAGGCACGTGCTTGTGCATTTGAAATCGGGATTCATAACAGCACGTTGGCCATGACCATCGCCTTAACAGTGATGGCAAGCTCTGCAGTTGCAATGCCCGCGGCAGTATATTCAATCTTTATGTACATCTTTGCCGCTGTATTTGGTTTCGTAATTACACGTTTTGCACCGATCTCGACAACTACAACTGAAACAATTAAAAGTTAAGTCACTGAAAACTTAAAAGGATGCCACGTGCATCCTTTTATTTTTGGTCAATTTTGATAATCGCTAGCTGCAAGTTGCCGAGTTCCGTTACAATAGCTTTTTATAAAACTCATTTAGGTTATGTCCGTGAAGTGGTTACAAATTCATATTACTGTTGAAAAAGCACAAGTTGATTACACTGAAACGCTGCTCAGTTCTTTAGGTGCAGTCAGTGTCACGCTAGATGATGCAGAGAATCAGGATTTACTTGAACCACTTCCAGGTGAAACACCACTTTGGAATAAAGTGATCGTTACTGGTATCTATGCACAAGAAGATGATGAAGAAATTGATGTTGCTGCATTAGAAACATTTATTAAAGCTCAACTTCCTGAAGCACCAATGCGTAGCGAATTCATTGAAGACCAAGAATGGGAACGCACATGGATGGATGCTTATGAGCCTATTCAAATTGGTGAAAAATACTGGATCGTACCAGAATGGATGGAAGCACCAGAAGCAGACGCCGTAAACATCAAACTAGACCCAGGTCTTGCTTTTGGTACTGGTAACCATGCATCAACATTCTTATGCCTACAATGGTTAGGTAAAGTTGATCTTAAGGATAAAATCGTAATCGACTACGGTTGTGGTTCTGGTATTTTAGGTGTTGCCGCTTTACTTTTGGGTGCAAAAAAAGTTTATGCCACTGATATTGACCCACAAGCCGTTTTAGCAACACAACAAAATGCCGAATTAAATGGTGTACTGGAAAATTTGTATGTAGGCCTACCTGAAGAGTTCAACCAAGAACTCGCTGGACAAAAAGCCGATGTGTTTGTTGCTAATATTCTTGCAGGCCCTCTAATGGCCTTGGCTGCAGAATTCTCAACTTTAATTAAATCTGAGGGCGAGTTCGCACTTGCAGGTGTAATTGAAGAGCAAGTTTCTGATGTTTCTAGTGTTTATTCTGAATTTTTTGATATATTAGACGTAGAAAAACGTGACGAAACATGGTGCCGAATTTCGGGTAAACGCCAACAGTATTAAAATTTAAAATGTGTACTTATGAGCGACAAATTAACTAACTGCCCTACTTGTTTTACAACATATAAAGTAACTGTTCCGCAGCTTACTGTCGCTCAGGGCATGGTTTGTTGCCCAAAGTGCTCTACATCTTTTAATGCACTGTCTCATTTGGTGGTAGATAAAGCGTTGTCTTTTTCTACCCCTGAGCCAGAAAATGCGCCGCAAAAAAATACCAATACTATTATTAATGTCAGCGAATTTAATAATACGCTTACGCCAGTGACTGTTGAAGAAACACCAACCCACCATTTATTAAAACTATTTGATCAAAAAGTCGAAAACTCTAATATCGATCTAAAAACTTATTTAAATAACTTAAATTATTTCAGTACCGAGCCTATCGGCAACCTTCCTGCAGTAAATTGGGCAGAACAAGCTGAAAAGGATAAAAAACGTACCCCACTGAACTATTTTATGTGGTTCTGTATTAATGCCTTCTTATTTGGTGCACTTATATTCCAGTTTTTCTGGTTCAATCCTCAATATTTAAAAAATAGTCCAGTGATGGGTGCTGCATTTACTGCGGTCTGTGATGTATTCAATTGTTCACGTCTAGAGGAACATTACAGTTTAATTAGTACCAAAAAAGTCAAAATTCGTAGCATTGGAAATAATGAAACACGTTTTACAGGTGAAATGATCAATTTTCATGACCGTAGCCTTGCCTTACCCAATATGAAAATTTCACTAAAAGAAAATGGTACTGAAATAGCAAACTATACACTTTTACCTGAAGAGTATTTGGACAAAAGTCTGCATGGCATCCAACGGATCCCAAAAAGTAGTCCTTTTAAATTCCAATTTAGTCTACCAATTGCACGCAAAAGCTTCGATAATTATTCAATTGAGTTGATTCGCCCCTAATATTGGAAAAAACTATTAAAAAAGTAAAAAAAACATAAAAAAAATGCAGTTTTCTTGCTCACTTTTTCCTAGACAATGGTATGATACGCGCCACGAAAGCTTTGTGCTGCAAACTCCTCGCTAATTTTTCACAACAAATACAATCCCAACCGTGCGCTTTAATATTTATTGCGTATTGAGTAGATTTTTTGTTTGTTTTTTAGGCTGTAACAATTATTAATCTATTGTTACGCTTATTTTTCGAACAATTTTGCGAGTTGTGTCAAGCTACAAGTAATGTACAAGTTTTAGAACTCCGCATTAGGAACTAAAACGGAGTTCATTCAAGTTTATAGACCACTTTTAACAAATCACTTTACCCAAGTGATATTTGATTTTTCGGATTAATTCGCATGAATAGCAAATCTCCTATTTTTACTGCACAATCTGATGTCGCTCTTCGTATTCACGTAGATCGCGCAGTTCGCCATTACTTTGCACAATTGCAAGGCGAGCAACCATCTCAGGTATACGATATGGTGCTGGCGGAAATGGAGAAGCCTCTTCTATCTGTAGTTCTTGAATATACACGTGGTAATCAAACCCGTGCTGCTGAGATTCTCGGCTTAAACCGTGGTACTTTACGTAAAAAGTTGAAAGCTCACGGTTTAATGAGTGAATAAATGATAAAATGCTTGCGGCTTCCGCAGGCATTTTTTTTAACCTGCATTTTGCTAATTTTGTTTTAATCTGTTCCTTGAAAACTGTGACGAAGATCATGACTATTAAACGCGCTTTAATCTCTGTGTCTGACAAGACTGGAATTGTTGAATTTGCACAAGAACTTGCTGCTCTAGGGGTAGAAATTTTATCTACTGGCGGAACATACAAATTGTTGAAAGACAATAATGTTGCCGTAGTTGAAGTTTCAGAGCACACAGGTTTCCCAGAGATGATGGACGGCCGTGTAAAAACGCTACATCCGAAAATTCATGGTGGTATCTTAGCTCGTCGCGGTCTAGACGAAGCTGTGATGGCTGAACACAACATCGATGCAATCGATTTAGTTGTTGTTAACCTTTATCCGTTTGCTGCGACTGTGGCTAAACCGAACTGCTCACTTGCTGATGCGATTGAAAATATCGACATCGGTGGTCCGACTATGGTTCGTGCTGCTGCGAAAAACCATGCATCTGTAGGTATCGTAGTAAATGCATCTGACTATGGAACTGTTGTTGAAGAGTTAAAAGCTGAAGGCGCATTATCACATGCAACTCGTTTTGACCTTGCGGTTAAAGCATTTGAACATACTGCACAGTATGACGGCATGATTGCATCTTACCTAGGCGCTCGCGTAGGTAAGGAAGAAGGTCAAGCAGATAAATTTGCGCGTACTTTCAATACTCAATTGAACAAAGTTCAAGACTTACGTTACGGTGAAAACCCGCATCAATCTGCTGCTTTCTATGTAGAAGACACAGCAACTGAAGCATCTGTTTCTACTGCGAAACAACTTCAAGGTAAAGAATTATCTTATAACAACATCGCAGACACTGACGCAGCACTTGAATGTGTGAAATCATTCGCTAAACCTGCTTGTGTCATCGTTAAACACGCAAACCCATGTGGCGTTGCAGTTTCTCTAGACGGCATCCAAGCTGCTTATGACCTTGCGTACGCAACTGACCCTGAATCTGCATTCGGCGGTATCATTGCATTCAACCGTGAATTAGACGTTGCAACTGCTCAAGCCATTGTTGACCGTCAATTCGTTGAAGTAATCATTGCTCCTAGCGTTGCTGAAGGCGTGCTTGAAGTGACTGGCGCGAAGAAAAACGTACGTGTACTTGTATGCGGCGAGCTTCCTGCGATCACTGAGCGTAAAGCACAGCTTGACTACAAACGTGTAAATGGCGGTCTATTGGTTCAAGACCAAGACTTAGGTATGATCACTAAAGATGACCTTAAAGTTGTGACTAAGCGTGCACCAACTGAAGCAGAAATTGATGACTTGATCTTCGCTTGGAAAGTTGCGAAATACGTTAAATCTAACGCGATTGTTTATGCGAAAGGCCGTCAAACGATTGGTGTCGGCGCAGGTCAAATGAGCCGCGTGAACTCTGCTCGTATTGCTGCAATCAAAGCTGAACATGCTGGTTTAGTGGTTGAAGGCGCTGTTATGGCATCTGATGCATTCTTCCCATTCCGTGATGGTATTGATAACGCTGCGAAAGCGGGTATCAAATGCATTATCCAACCGGGTGGTTCTATGCGTGATGAAGAAACGATTGCTGCTGCTGATGAAGCGGGTATTGCAATGGTCTTCACTGGCATGCGTCACTTCCGTCACTAAGTTGGCGACTTGATCATGACAATTAAGCACAGTCTTTTGCTTAATACATTAGATTTCTAATCTTGCATAAAGTCCTCTCCTGCTTTCAGGTTGAGGACTTTATGTCATTTTCGATTCATGGAGTATGAACCGATGAATATTTTAGTTTTGGGTAATGGCGGTCGTGAACATGCATTGGCATGGAAAATCGCACAAGATGACAAAGTCGCAAAAGTATTTGTAGCACCGGGCAATGCAGGTTCTGCAACTGAAAATAAATGCGAAAATGTTGCGCTTAACATTTTGGACAATGCAGCGATTATCGACTTTGCAAAAAACAATGCCGTTGATTTAATCGTGGTTGGTCCTGAAGCACCGCTTGTAAATGGCGTTGTAGATGCTTGCCGTGAAGCGGGTGTAAAAATTTGGGGTCCTACTCAATTTGCTGCGCAGCTTGAAGGTTCTAAAGCATTTGCCAAGCACTTCTTAAAACGCCACAACATTCCAACTGCTTTCTATGACGTGTTCACAGAAGTAGATGCAGCGAAAGCATTTGTAGAAAAAAATGGTGCGCCAATTGTAATTAAGGCTGATGGTCTTGCTGCAGGTAAAGGCGTAATCGTTGCCATGACCAATCAAGAAGCATTTGATGCAATTGATGACATGCTTGCAGGCAACAAATTTGGTGATGCTGGCTCACGTGTGGTGATTGAAGAATTCCTTGCGGGTGAAGAAGCATCTTTCATTTGTATGATTGATGGCGACAACATCTTGCCGATGGCGACTTCACAAGATCACAAACGTATCTTTGAAGGCGACCAAGGTCCAAACACGGGCGGCATGGGTGCTTACTCTCCTGCGCCTGTTGTGACGGCTGACGTATTCGAAAAAACCATGAATGAAGTGATGCGTCCTACCGTTGAAGGTATGAAAAAAGACGGTCACGTTTATACAGGTTTCTTATACGCAGGTTTGATGATTGATGAGCAAGGTCAACCTAAAGTGATCGAGTTCAACTGTCGTTTTGGTGACCCTGAAACTCAACCAATTATGATGCGTTTAAAATCATCTTTAGTTGATTTGGTTGATGCTGGTATTGCTGGCAACCTACCAAAAGAGGCTGAATGGGATGAGCGTAAGACTGTAGGGATCGTACTTGCGTCTAAGGGCTACCCTGAAACTTCTAGCAATGGTGACTTGATTTCTGGCTTAGACACAGAAATGGCTGATGCTAAAGTTTTCCATGCAGGCACTAAAGCACTTGAAAATGGTGACATTGTGACTGCTGGTGGTCGTGTTCTTTGTGTTACTGCGCTAGGCAACACCATTGGCGAAGCGCAAGCGAAAGCATTAGAGCTATGCCAAAAAGTAACATTTGACGGTGTTCAATACCGTAAAGATATTGGTTACCGCGCAATTACACGTGAAAATGCTTAATTAGATTTAAGAATAAAAACCCCGCTAAGTGCGGGGTTTTTTGATATATTCAATTAAATATCAAACAAATACTTTCTAAAAATGCGCTTTAATTTATTTAATCAACCATCTGAAGAAATACAATATTTAGGGACACCTTATACGCAAGATTGCATTGAGGCAATTGCCTTAGTTCTACAATTTGAAGAACAAGTTGAACGAGCACTTGTTTTAACTAATGATCATAATCATTGTTTTTTAATTAAAGGTTATCGAACTGTTTATCTCATTAGATATGGCTTTAGATCAGATTATATCTCAGAAGGTTATAAAGGTTTTGTTAAAGCTTTAAAACTATTGCAAAGGCATAAAATTGAAATCAAAGAGCTGCTTATATCAATTAAAGAATTTGAAATCATTAGGCAAAATTCGTTAAGTGATAGTAACGTAGAGTCTTTCTTAAATAGTTCTTATAGCCAGACTAACACAATTTATGATTACATTAGCAATTTAGATTTTATGCTTAATGAACCTTTAAAAATAAATGACTATTATCCTAGCGAATTGCCATTAAATTTAATTGACGAGAGAATTATAGATTTAGCTTTTAAGTTTAAATTAGATGCTGATGCATCAATAATGACTGCGTATACTCGATTAGAAGATATTATTCGAGAAAAAATAAATTCGCAAAAATTCTCTAGCTCACTAATGGAAGATGCATTTTGTTCAGACGTAAAGAAAAATAAGTTATCCCCCTTCAAATGGGAGACAGAAAATGAAGAAGCCTCTAATGCCATAGGCAGACTATTTGTAAATATGTTTAAAGCTTATCGCAATCAACGCGCTCATAGTGAAGTAAAAAAATCCTTCTCTCAGCTCCAAAGAGAGTTTTTACTAATCAACGAGCTGTATCAACTAGAAAATGAGTCAATCAAACGATAATCTATTGTCACTATGACTAATCAACTCCAAACCCCTCGCCTTATCCTCCGCCAATGGCAAGACTCCGATACTGCTCCATTCATCCAAATGTGTGTAGACGACGACGTCATGCGCTATTTCCCTAACAAACTTGATGCGTCCGAAGCCACTGCATTTATGCAACGCCTACGCGATGCAATAGAAACACGTGGTTGGGGTTTATATGCCGTCGAGCTTAAAGCCACAGGCGAATTTATTGGCTTTATCGGCTTACATGTACATCCCCCTGAGTTTGAAATAGCCGATGCACCAGAAATTGGTTGGCGCTTACTGCCGCAATATTGGCATCAAGGTTATGCCACTGAAGGCGCAAAAGCTGTACTCAAGCATGCTTTTAGAAACTTAAGATTAGATAAAGTTATTTCCTTTACAGCAAGTTTGAACACACCATCAGAATATGTCATGCAACGCATTGGTATGCAAAAAATCCGTGAATTTAATCATCCACTAGTACCAGCGGATCATCCATTAAACCGTCATGTACTCTATGAAATACAGCGTAGTGATTATTTGCACATCCCCTTTTGCTAATTGAATATTTATTCACAGCAAAACCAAAGCACATTAACTCTGCCAAACAGTGGTTATAGGTGATGTTAAATACTTTAATTTTAGTTACCGCAGGATTTCGTATAAGACAGCAAAATCATTCATGTAATCATATAAAAACCCCGCTAAGTGCGGGGTTAAGAAAAAATATCAATATCGATCACTAGCAATTAAAACATCTTGATGTGTAAGCTGAAGCAACTCCAACCTGTTTAAGCATGCTTAATCAAAATGGCATACACAATCAACGACATCAGTACATTGCACTTTAAAAATAGAATCTTGTGGAACAATAAAGCTTTCGCCAGAAGTATATTGAAAAAACTCGCCCTGCTCCCCAATTTGCACAACACACTACCCCGATGTGATTTCAACACGTTCTTTCACATGCAGCTCAAACGTTATATGTTATTCTAATGACAAAAATACACCTATAGTTTTTTGGCTACCATCTTCCATTTTTAAAACGTGGCTCACCGATCTACCGCGATAATGAACCGTAGGCTTTTTACAACTGAGACGAAATCAAACTGATTTGACATAGTGTGCCTCACATAGCAATTTATTATGATTAATTATTAAGCAGTTTATATTAAACAATATAGTGGATTCAATCTTCCTCAGATTTAGATCTAAAATTTTGAAAAACCATGAATCAGAGTTGAACTTCAAATATATCAATAAAGATTTCAACTCAGCTTAGTTTGAAGCACTCCGTTATTTTCGCATATGAATGTTACAAATTTTGTGTATGACAGGACTTATTTCATTTTTATCATTTTTTCAGCAATACATTTTAAAATTTGTTATATAGACCTAAACTTATACAAATGACGTACTTAAATAGTTTAATTATAAATAATATATTGTTTTTACTTATTAAATTATTTAATTAAACATATTCCATATACATTTTTGGTGCTAAGCATAACTTTTTAAATCACTATATTGAATAATAAAAAATTGATATGATGCCTAGCGAAATATAGAGATTTGCTTTATTAAATCTTTTGTTTACAGCAGCTTGCAATGGCTATCTTTTCCCATTTGGAAATAGACTCAGATCTAATTGTATAAGTCTGTGTAGCATTTTAAATTATTAAGCATCTATCAGCCTGTCTGATAAAAGACTTAAGTAAATCTCTCCATAATATGATTTGTGAATTTATTAATTTTATAAATTTACTCGGGTGAATATATGAAAAAGCTCCTAGGATTAGTTCTCGGTTTATCTGTGGGCCTTTCAGGCTGTGGTAAACAAGAAGCTCCTGCAACTGACGCCGCACAACAAAAAGACACTGCAGAAGTGCAAACTGTTACCATGGCTTCGACTGGTTCAGATGCTGATATTTGGCGCTATATTGCTACGCTTCCTGAAACCAAAGAAGCTGGCATTAAACTTGAAGTGAAAAACTTTACTGACTATGTGTCTATGAACACTGCTGTAGCGAACAAAGAAATTGATGTTAATGCATTCCAGTCATATGCCTATATGGTTGCGTTTAATGACAATAATAAAGATAAAATCGCACCGCTTTCGACTACTTATTTAGAGCCAATGGGTATCTATTCAAGCAAAGTCAAAAAACTTGAAGAGTTCAAAACAGGTGCAACAATCGCGATTCCAAATGATGGCGCAAACGAATCACGTGCATTGTTACTACTTCAATCTGCTGGCTTAATCAAACTTAAAGCTGATTTTGACGATGTAAAAGGCACACCTGCTGACGTAACTGAAAATGCGAAGAAAATCGTAATCAAACCAATTCAAATGGCGACTGCTGTTCGTGTTAAAGACGAAGTTGATGCGATTGTTTTGGGTAATACCCTTGCAATGGAAGGTGGTTTAAACGTACTAAAAGATGCGGTTTACTATGAGCCAATCGATCAAAGTACAAAAATGAACGTGAACATTCTTGCTGTTGCTGCTGACCGTCAAAATGACCCAGTTCTACAAAAAGTAGGCGCGCTTTATCACACTCCAGCAGTTAAAGCTTACATCGATGAACATTTTGGTGGTACTAAAATTGATGTAAACAAACCAACTAGCTACCTCACTGAAGCAAAATAGTAATATAATTTCTTCAAATAAACAGGCAAAGTTTACTTTGCCTGTTTTTTCATTTTTGAACCCTTTTTTGACGCTATGATCCAATTTAAAAATATCTCCAAGCATTTTGAGCTAAAAGGCCAAACCGTTACAGCACTGGATCAGATTAATCTGGACATTCCAGATGGCTGTATTTTCGGTCTAATTGGCTACAGTGGTGCAGGCAAAAGTACCTTAATCCGTTTAATTAATTTGCTAGAACGTCCTAGTGAAGGGCAAATTATTATTCATGATAAAGACTTTACTGCTTTAAATTCGGCAGAGCTGCGTCAAGAAAGAACCAATATTGGCATGATCTTCCAGCACTTCAATTTACTGCAAACCAAAACAGTTGCAGAAAATATTGAAATGCCGCTTAAACTTTTAGGTGTGTCTAAAGCTGAACGCCAAAAACGCTTAGAAGAGTTGCTCGAATTTATTGACCTAAAACATAAGAAAAATGCCTATCCGGATGAGCTCTCTGGTGGTCAAAAACAACGTGTCGGGATTGCCCGTGCGCTAGCCAATCATCCTAAAATTTTACTGTGTGATGAAGCAACATCTGCTCTCGATCCGCAAACCACTAAGTCGGTATTGGCGTTATTAAAGAAAATCAATCAAGAACAAGGCATTACTATTGTGATGGTCACCCATGAAATGGATGTGATTGAATCTGTTTGTGATTATGTTGCGGTGATGGAACAAGGAAAAATCATCGAACACGGCTCAACCTTAGAGATTTTTAGTCAGCCAAAACACAATACAACCAAAAACTTTATTCAAACTGTATTGCAGCAACAGCTTCCTGTTAATATTTTAAATAATCTAGAAAATCAAAACCATAACAGTATTTATTGTTTAAAATTTCTGGGCAGTTCGGCACAGGAAACCGTCATTCAAGCGGTAATTAAACAGTTTGATATTAGCCTGAATATTTTGTTTGCCAATATGACTGAAATTAATGGTGCGGTGATTGGACAAATGTTCGTTCAGCTATTAGGTGATGCAGCATTGATTCAACAAGCGGTGGCGTTCTTAGAACAACATGGCGTTGAAGTCACTCAAGCAGGAGTTCAGCAATGAGAGATTTAATTATTCAATGGCTGACTCAAATTACAGCACCCTTTTGGAAAAGTTCTTTGTCTATGGATCAGTTCGTCACTGCCCTACAAGAAACTTTTCACATGGTGTTCTTTGCCATGCTCTTCGGCTGTATTTGGGGTTTTATCCAGGCCGTGATTTTATATGTCTCACGTCCACAAGGCATTTTGCCTAATCGTGTCATCTACCATGGTTTGAACCCGATTGTGAATGCGCTGCGTTCATTGCCATTTATTATCCTCTTGATTGCGGTCATCCCTTTGACCAAAGTCATTGTGGGTACTTCAATTGGTACTTGGGCTGCAATTGTTCCCCTCACAATCTATGTTGGTCCTTACATTGGTCGTCTGATTGAAACTTCGTTGCTTGAAGTGAATGACGGCATCATTGAGTCTGCTCAAGCGATGGGTGCATCTCCGCTGCAAATCATTACTAAATTTGTTCTACCAGAGTCTCGTAGCTCTTTGATTTTAAACTTAACGACTGCAACCATTAGCTTAATTGGTGCAACAGCCATGGCAGGTGCAGTAGGTGCAGGCGGTATCGGTGATCTTGCCATTTCTTATGGTTATCAACGTTTTGATAGTAGCGTGGTCATCATGACCGTCATTGTATTGTTGATTTTGGTGCAAATTGTTCAAAGTCTGGGAGACTGGTTATCAAAACTGCGCTAAGCCTGCATAATTCATATATTTAAGCTCTCTTCGGAGGGCTTTTTAATGTTTAAGATTTGGTTTTTTTTAAGCTGAAATTAAACCAAAATTTTTTTTAGTTTTAAATTATTTTGACGGCAAATTAGCAACACCATAAAATTTAAAATATAACCTTCAATATTACGTTTACAAAAACTTGATTGAGTACAAAATATCAAAAGAACAGGATTTTATATTCCCCATGCAAACTACACTGACAGCAAAAATTTTCCGCTTAAATTTTTTCACAACGGGGATATTCATCACTTCAGCAGCATCTGCATCCAGTGCTGATTATGACTATGTGACTAGTATTAAAGTAAATGATATTGACTTAGCCTGACCCTTGCCTGCATCAAAAGCAAATGCATTAATCAGCAAAAATCCAGTAAAGCTTAAATATGAATATTCAGAATGTACCGGCAATACTGAATTTCATGTCACATCAAAAGGTAAATTTCTAAAATTTGAAATTTATACAGAGGACAATCCTCAAGTTAAAAATGATTCATTCTATAAAAATAAAAGCAGCTTCGCCCAACTTGGACAAACCAAAGGGGATGTTTGGATAGAATGGGATAAATCCACTCAAATACGCGATAAAATTCAAATTGGATCAAAAAACTTAACAAGCCAATATAACTTCTAACAATTTGTAAAAGACTTCCCCAAAAGTGCAAAATTAGCCAATCCAAATGAAGTTACTTACGTGATTTTACTCTCACCTACTCATGCCAAATCCGTGCTGAAAGAGCCGCAAAATTATGATTTACCCTATATTGGCAATCTAGCCTTCAACTTTAAAAATGGCAAATTAACTGCCTTTTCAGTTAATCAAGGTATTGCTTGCTAAATGGTGCTTGTCATACAGCGTTTATTGATTAAACAGTGAATTTATAAATCTGCATAAAGCCATGCAATAAACGCAAGTTTGATCTCAGAGCATGCTAAAATCAGCAGCTGTTTTCGCAGGGACTCATCTATGCACTTTGTACATCTTGGTATTTTTACAGAATTTTCCATTACTGAATCTATTGTACGTATACCTGATCTTGTAAAAGCTGCAGCTGCAGATGAAATGCCCGCTCTGGCCATTACTGACCTTTCAAATCTACATGCTGCTGTAAAATTCTATAAAAAGTGCTTAGATAAAGGCATTAAACCCATATTTGGTTCAACCATTCGTTTGAATGATGCTGAACACAAAGCTACTCTTCTAGCGATGACCAATAAAGGTTGGCGCAGTCTAACAGAGTTGGTTTCTGAAGGTTATATTTCTGGTCAACAGCTTGATATTCCTTGCGTAAAAAAAGATTGGATTTTAAATCAACACCAAGACTTGATTGTTTTACTGGGTATGCAAAGTGATGTCGGCAAAATGCTTTGCTCTTCCAACCCGCAAAAAGCTGAACCACTGTTAGCTGAATGGGTCGAAAAATTTGGCAATCGTGTTTATCTAGCGATTACACGAACTGAGCGCTCGGGTGAAGAAGACTTTATTCACGAAGCAGTAAAACTTGCGAAGAAATTTAACATTGGTGTGGTTGCTCATAACGATGTGCATTTTATACGTAAAGAAGATTTCGAGGCACATGAAGCACGCGTTTGTATTGCCGATGGCTATGTCCTCGGTGACAATCGTCGCCCTAAAAATTACAGTCCTGAACAGTATTTTAAAACTGCCGAGGAAATGACGGAGCTGTTTGCAGACATTCCAACGGCTATAGAAAATACCTATCACATTGCACGACGCTGTAATGTGTCATTACGTTTAGGCTTCCATGACCTTCCCGATTATCCAATTCCTGAAGGTCATACAATTGACACCTATTTTGAACATTTATCAAAAGAAGGTTTAGAAGAACGTTTAGCGCATTTGTACCCTGTCGAACAACGTGGTGACGACTGGCCAGAAATTCGTAAGCCTTATGATGAACGTTTGGCTTATGAAGTTGGGATCATCCTGACCATGCAATTCCCAGGTTATTTCCTAATTGTCATGGACTTTATTCAATGGTCTAAAGGTAATGGCGTCCCTGTTGGTCCAGGCCGTGGTTCGGGTGCAGGTTCCTTGGTTGCCTATAGTTTAAAAATTACTGACCTAGACCCACTGCGTTATGACCTACTGTTCGAACGTTTCTTAAACCCTGAACGTGTATCAATGCCCGACTTTGACGTCGATTTCTGTATTGCAGGTCGTGACCGTGTTATTGACTATGTTGCACGCACTTATGGTCGAGATGCGGTCTCTCAGATTGCAACTTTCGGTACCATGGCGGCAAAAGGTGCAATTCGTGACGTAGCCCGTGTCTTGGGTAAATCTTATGGTTTGGCTGACCGTATTTCTAAAATGATTCCGACCAAGCCTTTAGGTTTAAGTTTGGAAGAATCCATTGAGGCCGAACAACAACTCAAAGACATTGTCACCAATCCATCTAACCCAGATAACGAAGATGCAGCCGAAATTTGGGAAATGGCACTCAAACTTGAAGGCATTACCCGTAATACAGGTAAACATGCCGGTGGTGTGGTTATTGCACCAACGAAGTTAACTGACTATTCGGCTGTCCTATGTGATGCAGATGGAACTAACCGTGTAGCCCAATTCGATAAAGACGATGTGGAAGCTGCAGGTCTAGTTAAATTCGACTTCTTGGGCTTACGTAACTTAACGGTAATTGAAGATGCCATTAAGCACATTAATGCCCGTCCAGATATCACTACACCTGTCGATATTTCCTTGATTCCTTTGGATGACAAACCTGCCTATGCTGTGTTCGCAGAAGCAAATACCACAGCGGTCTTCCAGTTTGAATCCGTCGGCATGAAAAAAATGCTGAAAGAGGCACGTCCAAGTAAGTTCGAAGAAATTATTGCTTTCGTGTCTTTATATCGTCCAGGCCCGATGGATCTGATTCCTGACTTTATTTACCGTATGCATGGTGGTGAGTTTGAATACTTACATCCATTACTAGAAAGTGTCCTTGAACCGACATACGGCATTATGGTGTATCAGGAACAGGTAATGCAGGCAGCGCAGTTCTGTGCTGGCTATAGCTTGGGTGGCGCGGATTTACTTCGTCGTGCCATGGGTAAAAAGAAAGTCGAAGAAATGATTAAGCACCGTCAGATCTTTACTGAAGGTGCTGCAACCAAAGGTATTGATGCAGATACGGCCAACCATATCTTCGATTATATGGAGAAATTCGCAGGCTATGGTTTTAACAAATCCCATGCCGCAGCCTACGCCCTTGTTGCATATCAAACCGCTTGGTTAAAAGCACATTTCCCTGCTGAATTTATGTCAGCAGTGATGACCTCGGAAATGCAGAACACGGACAACGTGGTGTTCTTAATCGATGACTGTCGTATTAATGGTCTTGAAGTCTTGCCACCTTCGGTCAATATGTCTTTATATAATTTCCATGCCAGCGATCCAAAAACCATCGTCTATGGTTTAGGTGCGATCAAGGGTGTCGGTGAAGCTGCCATGCAGTCTGTGATTGACTCACGTATCCAAGATGGCCCATATAAAGATCTGTTTGACTTCTGCCATCGTATTGACCTAAAAAAAATCAATAAGCGCACGCTTGAAGCATTGATTCGTGGTGGCGCATTGGATTGTTTAGGATTAGAACGCGCTGACTTGATGGCGCAATTGCCAGAAGCTGTACAAGCGGCTGACCAAGCCCGTACAAACCGCGAAACAGGGATGATGGATTTATTTGGTGAAGTTGAAGAAGTTCAGCGTAAACCTTCTAAACCTGTTAAACCGTGGTCAGATGAAGTTCGTCTTAAAGGTGAAAAAGATACTCTTGGGCTTTATCTAACAGGTCATCCGATCGATGTGTATCGATCAGAGCTAAAAGCCTTTATTTCACAGCGCATTAATGAGCTTACGCCTACACGACGTGGTGTCACTACAGTATTTGCAGGCCTAGTCGTCGATATTGCCAACTTCCCGAACCGCATGATGGTGACGCTCGATGATGGTACTGCACGTATAGAAGTGTCTGCGAATCACGAACGTTTTAACCGCTTCAAAGATGTGATTCAAAACGAAAAAGTGGTGGTCATTGAAGGTGAAATTTACGAACGTGAAGGTTTTGATCGGCCAATGGGTCGCTTAACTAAAGCCTTCAGTTTGAATGAAATCCGTCAAAAACGTGCCAATGCCATTCAAATTAAATTAACACCTGAACATTTTAGTAAAACGCTATCACGCGACATCCAAAATATTTTACTGCCTTTTTGCAATGTCGATATGTGTACGCATATCCCTGTGCAGTTATATATTGACTATCCATATGCGACGGCTGACATTCATTTGGGCTTAAACTGGAAAGTTGCCCCACTAGATGAATTACTGTCTAAGCTGCGTGACTACTTCGGTAAAGAATCTTTGCATGTCGAATATCATGTCAAATCCAAAGCTGCCAAAGCGGTAAGTTATGAACAAGCCTCTATTCCTGCGCAGGTTCCGCCACCGCCAGATGGGATGAGCATGGATGATGCCATGGATTTATACCAAGCAGAAGCCAATCAATTTTCTTAAAGTTTAAACGCTGTTTGAACTGCTTTTTTAAATAAACATATTGGAAATATCATGAATCAAACTGACAATGCTGCGGTTTCAGCACATCTCTCCCATGTGCGTATTGTCATGGTGAACACAACATTACCCGCAAATATTGGTAGTGCATTACGTGCCATGAAAACCATGGGACTTTCAAAGTTAGTCTTAGTTGCACCGAAGACTTACCCGCATCCGGACATTAATGCCTTAGCTGCCGGTGCTGTCGATTTAATTGATCAAATTGAAATCGTTGAATCACTAGAAGATGCCATTAAAGATTGTCATATTGTCTTTGGTACTAGTGCGCGTAGTCGTACCATCCCATGGCCATTACTTGACGCTCGCCCTGCTGCCGAAATGTCTCTCAAAGCGGTCTGCGAACAACAACAAGAAATTGCCGTAGTATTTGGCCGTGAAGACCGTGGTTTGACCAATGAAGAATTGGCAATGGCCAACTACCATGTCACTATTCCAGTGAATACTGAATATGGCGTCTTAAACGTTGCCCAAGCGATTCAAGTCATTTGCTATGAAATGCGCATGGCCGCCCTTGCACATACTGAGTTAACTGCAAATCCTGATGCCAATATGCATGTTACCGATGACATCGATATGGAATGGGATGAACCTTTGGTGACCCATGAAATGATGGAACAGTTCTACCCGCATATTGAAAAAATGCTGGCAGAGATTGAATTTATGGATCCAAAAAATCCAAGATTATTACCTTTACGCTTGCGTCGCCTATTTGGACGTATACAATTAGATCGTATGGAATACCACTTATTACGTGGCATCTTTAGCCGAGTACAGGCTTTAAATAACGGAACATGGAAAAAATCTACAGACAATGAGGATCAATCTAATGCTTAAGCAGCTCAAAGAAGATATACAGGCTGTATTCGCGCGCGATCCTGCTGCACGAAATACGCTCGAAGTCTTAACGACTTATCCAGGAATTCATGCCTTAATCATGCATCGTATGGCACATGAACTTTGGAAAAAAGAGTGTAAAGGCTCAGCTCGTCTATTGTCTTCTTTTAGCCGCTTTGCCACAGGCATTGAGATTCATCCGGGTGCGAAAATCGGTCGTCGTTTCTTCATTGACCATGGTATGGGTGTGGTGATTGGTGAAACAGCTGAAATTGGTGATGATGTCACCCTCTACCATGGTGTGACCTTAGGTGGCACGACTTGGAACAAAGGCAAACGTCACCCAACTTTGGAAGATGGTGTAGTGGTTGGCGCTGGTGCAAAGATCTTGGGCCCATTTACGGTGGGTAAAAATGCCAAAGTCGGTTCAAATGCCGTCGTGACTAAAGAAGTTCCTGCAAATACTACTGCTGTGGGCAATCCAGCACGCTTTATCACCAAAGATAGACCAAAAGATGAAGCGGAAACCCGTCGTCGCGATTATGCAGAAAGTATTGGTTTCCAACCGTATGCTGCAACACAAGACCAAACTGACCCAATGTTAGAAGGTATGCGTGTATTGTTAGATCGTATTCAGCACAATGAAAAACGTATGAATAATTTGTGTCAGCGTTTGTCTCTCCTTGACCCAACGTTCAAAAAGCAACAGCTTAATGAACAACCTTTTAGTCAGGAAGAACTTAAAATCATTGAAGATGTGCGCCGCGAATGCGAAGCTCAAAGTAGTCAATCTAAAGCTTAACCAAAAGCAATCAGAATAAATTGCCTTTAACTTGCATGTTGTTCAGAGTTTTTTTAGACTGACCAACATGCTTTTTTTATAAAATAAATTTAATGGATGAATCATATGACGCTTAAGCCCTTGGCAGTTGCTTGTATTGCTTTAACCCTTGCCGCTTGTGGAAGCGCCCCAACTAAAAATAATGCTCCTAAAGATGCCATGATTTTTGTAGAGCCTGAACTGACTCCACCTTTCTACGCACTCAACCCATTTAACTACGATGCACCACCTCCTTTTGAATTAAATTTACAAAAAGCTGCAGCACAGCCTGTGACTAAGATGGTGGTAACTAGCCCAACCGACCCATCTAAGCAATTAACCCTTGAAGAAAACCGCCTGATTATCCCCACTGTTGACAGCAAAGAACGTTCGATGAAATTTGCTGCTTTAGCAGGTGACAATGAAATCGACATTACTGAAATTGATGATTTCTTACAGCTTGTTGAAGGTAAAGCACGTCACTATCCACCACGTTTTGTTCAACGCCAAGAACGCAAAGGGTTTGAGCTTAAACTCAAGGAAGTTACGCAAAAATTAGATACGCTTGCGTCTAAAGACAACGCCTCTTTTGATATTTTAGTTCGTGCATTTAAAGCCAGTGTGATGGCACGTAACCTTGATTTGGGTTCTGTGTACACAACTAAATCATTAACTTACGCACAACGTATTTTAAAAATCAACCAAGATGATGCAGAAGCAAACTTCTGGTTCGGTTTTGGTTTATCTGAAGGTGGTGGTCAACGTGAAGCGATTCCATACTTAGACAAAGCAATGAAAGCCGGTGTTCAAGAAGCGTATCTTTCTGCAGCAAATAACTATATTGCCATGGAACAAAAAAAGAACGCCATTCAGGTTTTAAAGAACTATAAAGTTAAATATCCACAAGAAGCAGAAGTTGCTGATCGTTTAATTCAAGAAATTGAAAAGCAAGGTCGCTGGAATGTTTGGCAAGTTTTAAATCCACCTAAAGCTGCGTCTTAAATCAGACGATTTAGAAAATTCTTTTGAAAAAAGACCGTTTTAACGGTCTTTTTTCATTTAAGGTGAATTGAAAATCCTGACAATTATCGTATGATTTGAAGATACTTAACCTTATGCGCGGCCTCTTTATGCAGCAAAATATTAAAAAAATACTGCTCCTTGGAATCATAAGTACAAGCGTACTGAGTGGATGTCAGGTCGTCAGTGTCAAAAATCAAAAACTCAATGTTTCGATTGCCAATGAACGTGAAAGTATTATTTCTCGAAATAAACTTAGCGAAGCCAGTTTAAATGTCTTGTCGATGACAGGTCGGGAAGCCAAAGCCTGCACAGAAGACCCGAAAGCCTGTGTTGATGAGTTACAACAAATTCCTCAGATTCAAGATGAACAATTACTTTCTACAGCAAGTGAATTATATTTAGCTAAAGCTATAGAATATGAATCTTCTTCAGCCTGCAAGTTAGGTGTGCTCAGTAGTCACAAATCTGAAGAAAAACAAAAAATTGAACAAGACACTTATAATAAGTGCTTAGATCAACAATTGATACTTCTCGATAAAAGTATTCGCTATAGCTATGCGTACATGTTTAAAACCAAACGTGCGCCTGCTGATCGTATTTTTGATAACCGTCAAGTTCAAATCCGTGATTTCTATAATCAAGGGATTGCAAAATTGGTTAGCAGCTATGCACTACGTTATAAGCCGCAAGAAGTCACACAACAGATCAAAGTCGGACAAACCACCTATCATATTGACTTCAGCCATTATCCAGAACTCAAAAATCGTAAAATTGAACAATTGATGTCAACCTATAACCTCAACTTCTCAGGTTTACGTTCAATTACCCGCCGAGATGGTTTTGGCTCCGAATTTCTTGTGGTTTTACCCGAAGAACATACGATTGAAACAGGCAAAGCCAAATATATTATCAATCCGATTGATTTTAAATATCCGTCTGGTTCAAATCCTAATATCCATCAAGCGCGCTATTTAGCTGCAACCTTAACGGCTGAACCACTAAGCGCTACAACTTCAGTTGATCAAATTTTGAATCAACATGAGTTTCAAATTAAAGCTTACGATCCGTATAAATATGAACAGGTCAATATTGCCAATAAAAACTATGCGCTTGCTGCCAATTTTTCTGCTCCATATGGTCTTTGGTTAGCACAAAATAACTTGGGTAAGGCAGCTTATTTATCACTGATTGACCGAGATGAAAAACTGACGATGCCGCATCTCTACATGCTTGAACCATATAATCCTGACAAGAAAGTTATCGTCTTGGTACATGGTCTTGCTAGCAGCCCTGAAGCATGGATTCGTCTGACTAACGATATTATGGGCGATTCAGTGCTACGTGAACATTATCAAGTGTGGCAAGTCTTCTATTCAACGAATATGCCGATTATTGAAAGCCGCTTCCAAATTTATTCCATTTTGACTCAGACCTTTAGCAAAGTAGACGCCAATGCCGCGGCTAAAAAAGATGCTGTACTAGTCGGTCATAGTATGGGCGGCATTATTGCACGACTACTTGTCAGCCAAGCCGATACCACGCAAGCAGCTTTGAAAATGATGAATTCACGTCAATTAAATCAGTACCGAAATATTCCAGTAGTGAAGCAACGTATGGTGATTGAAGATATTCCAAATTTCAGCCGTGCAATTTTTTTGGCTGCACCTCATCGTGGTACAGAATATGCAGATCGCTGGTTTACCAAAGCCGCTCGAAAAATTATTAAACTCCCAGGAGCTTTTTTATCGGCCATGGGTGATGTGTTAACTCAAGAAGAAGACCTGAAAGATTTATTTCGTGAAATTGACCATGGCTTGATCCAAAATGGACCAAGTGACTTAAGTCATCAATCAAAATTTATCGCGCTCACTGAAGATATACAGCCACGTAAGGGTTTGAAGTTTCATTCAATTATGGGAAATAACACCAACAGTCAAGATAAAAATATTATGACGGATGATATCGTACCATACACTAGTGCTCATCTAGAGGGTGCTGTTTCAGAAAAAATCATTAAAGGGGGTCATTCGATTCAAGAAACCCCTGAAGCTGTACTTGAACTACGCCGTATATTACGTTTGCATTTGATTGAACTTGGCCTCTATAAACCATAAGGCAATACAGCATTTAAATCGATCTACATATTTTAAAACCGATCTCAGGATCGGTTTTTTTATTTCTGCATTTACTTGAATATGCCATTATTCAGGTAGTTACTATAAAAGGCACTCGTTGAACTTTACATAAACCTTATATTGGAGATAAATTATTGTAAAATAAATTAAAATATTGTGCACTTTTCCTAATTATTTTATGCGCATATCGAATTATGAAATTATAAGGCTTAAAGTCACTTCATCTGGATGAAATTGGGGGTTAAATCATAACTATATTGAATAAAGTATAGTTTACGTCAAGTTTATAATCCATTTATCAACCGCTCTACCGCGATGAAGCGGCGAAAAAATTTTGTTTTCGCGGAATTATTATTTTTCTCCTGTATGCTCTGTCATGTACGTGGATTTATCAAGTGATTCCATAACGCAGTTTTGTAGATTCCTCTGTATATTTGGATAGTGTTTATCATTCTGATTGCATGGGATTTATCTTTTGTTCCGCATTAAACCCTTATTTTAGTGTTTATACTTGTCTAGGCTCGATGTGCGCTGTTGCGATCATATTTATCATCTTTACTATGATTTGTAATGATCACAATGATGCGCTATTACATGCAGCCATGAAGTATGCCGTGGTCATCATCTATGCCTTTGTAGGTATGCTTTTTTATATTGCCATGGTTGCGGGTTGGTAGAACATGACCCACTGACTGCTAGCAAACCGTCGTCCGTTATAAGGAGCTTTAGAACAGCTATGGCATTATGCCCTACGCCATCAACAGCCTTTAAGCATCATGGTGATCGATATCGATTTTTTGAAAATTAAAATGATCATTTAGGTCATCAGGCGGGTGACATCTGCCTCACACAAATTACTGAGGTTTTGTCTCAAATCACTAATCGAAATGGTGAGTTAGCTGCACACTATGGCAGCGAAGAGTTTTTACTCCTCTTTAGGGTGTTAACTGAAGCTGAAAATTGAACCTTTGGCAGCCGATTTATTACGCAGGATTTAATCACTCGAACTTCCACATCCAGCCAGCCATATGTCTAAATTTGTGAAGATTGGCATCGGTACGGAAACGATCCTTCCATCTAAACCTGATAAAATTCAGAAATTTATATTGGCTGCCGATCAAGCGCTTTACCTTGCAAAAGGCTGCGGTCGCAACCAATATCGATTAGCTCAGGCTGAAGCGCAGCTTGATGTTTGAGTCAGTCTAAGCTTTTTGAATTTATACTGAGATATTTTAGTGTTTTAAAGAATACTCAAGTCTGCTTTTTTTACATGCAGACAAACCTTTTCTGGCATTTTCCTACTACTTTTTTTGCTAGAATCAGCAACACGATTTGTTAACGTACACCTGTGGTTTTGAACGAAGAGACAATATAAATATAAGGACTTTTTTTAAATCCAATTTTCATCAAAACAGTGTTTTTCGTTTAGCAGCGCACAAATTTTTATTTTAAGGTATTTCGTTTCATGCAAGCTGATAATTCCAAAGTTGACCTTTCAACCCTGACTCCGATGATGCAACAGTACATGTCAGTCAAAATGCAAAATCCGCATTCACTGATGTTTTATCGGATGGGTGATTTTTATGAGCTCTTTTTTGAAGATGCGCATAAGGCAGCAAAACTTTTAGGAATTACACTAACACATCGTGGTAAAGCCAATGGTGAGCCTATTCCTATGGCGGGTGTCCCATACCATGCAGCTGAAGGCTATTTAGCCCGCCTTGTAAAAAAAGGGGAAACGGTGGTGATCTGCGAACAAATTGGTGAGGTAACTGGCAAAGGGCCGGTTGAGCGCGGCATTGTTCGTATCATTACACCGGGGACATTAACGGATGATGCACTAATTGCCTCTCATCAAAGTTCAAATTTAGTCGCGATCTGCTTACAACAAAATCAGATCGGGATTGCTTTACTAGACCTCAGTGCAGGTATTTTCAAAGTTCAGCAAATGGACTATCAGCTGGAACAATTAGCAATCGAACTTTCACGTTTAATGCCAAGCGAAATTTTGATTGATGAAGATCTTATTGATCCGAATATTGTCGAACAAATTAAACGTCAATTAGACTGCCCTGTCACTAAACGTCCAAACGTCGACTTCAATTTAAATAACGCACAAAAAACGCTGTGTGACCAATTTGCAGTTGCCACACTTTCAGGTTTTGGTATTGACCATTTACCTTTGGCGAAAGCTGCCGCAGCGGCTTTGATTCACTATGCAAAAGTGACTCAAAAAACTGCTTTACCACATATCCGCAGCATTCAACTCGAACAAAGTAGTGATTTTGTGGCGCTCGATCCCGTCACTCGTCGTAACTTAGAACTGATTGATCCCCTATTTGAACATGGTACTTCCCTGTTCCAACTAATCAATGATTGCCAAACTGCGATGGGTGGCCGTCTATTAAGTCGTACCTTAATGCAGCCTTTACGAGATACCGCTTTATTGGATGCACGTTTAGATGCATCACAAGCGATGCTGCAAGGCTATCATGAGTCTCCGATCCGCTTAGTTCTCAAAGAAATTGGTGATATTGAACGTGTGCTATCTCGTGTAGCTCTCGGTAGTGCTCGTCCACGAGACCTAGTTCAGTTACGTCAAACTTGTGCACAAATTCCCTATCTTCGACATGCACTTGAACCGATCATTCAGTCACACCAATCTAAGCTGATCGCTCAGTTAAATGATGAAATGGGTGATTTTCACGGCTTACATGAGCGTCTTATGTCTGCCATCGTAGAAAACCCGCCAGTGCTTTTACGTGATGGTAATGTGATTGCTGAGGGTTTCGACACTGAACTGGATGAACTGCGTAAAATTCGTGACCATGCAGGACAATTCCTCATCGATCTCGAAATCAAAGAGCGTGAACAAACCGGAATTTCAACCTTAAAAATTGGCTATAACCGTGTCAGTGGCTACTATATTGAACTAACACGCGCTCAAGCTGAGCAAGCACCTGATCATTATATTCGCCGCCAAACCCTTAAAAATGCGGAACGCTACATTACCCCTGAGCTGAAATCATTTGAAGATAAGGTGCTTTCAAGTGAGTCACGTGCATTAGCGCGCGAAAAAATGCTTTTTGAACTATTACTCGATGAATTACGTGCAGATATTGGCAACTTACAAATGATGAGCGCCGCTATAGCGCAAATTGATTTATTGGCCAATTTTGCCCATCAAGCGCGATTACGCAATTGGTCACGTCCTGAATATACCCCTGAAGTTGGGATCAAAATCAAAGCCGGACGTCACCCAGTTGTGGAATCTCTGAGCAAATCACCATTTACTCCAAATGATACCAGTTTGGACTTTAATCACCGTATGGCGATTATCACAGGGCCAAATATGGGCGGTAAATCGACCTTTATGCGCCAAACTGCCTTAATCAGTTTATTGGCCTACTGTGGTAGCTTTGTCCCTGCCCAATCTGCCATATTAGGGCCGATCGATCGGATATTTACCCGTATAGGATCTGCAGACGACTTGTCTACAGGCAAATCAACCTTCATGGTGGAAATGACTGAAACCTCACAGATTCTACATCATGCGACCAATCAATCATTGGTACTGATGGATGAAGTCGGACGTGGTACAAGTACCTATGATGGCTTATCTTTGGCGTGGGCATGTGTACTCGATCTCACGCGTCGTATTAAATGTTTATGCCTATTTGCAACGCATTATTTTGAACTCACCGAGTTAGGCAAAGACGCTAATATCGATAACTATCATGTAACTGCTCGTGAGCTAAATGGCAACTTGATCCTATTACATAAAGTCCAACAAGGCCCGGCGAGTCAAAGTCATGGTCTACAGGTGGCAAAGCTTGCGGGTATTCCCGCAGCAGTGATCAAAGAAGCGCAAAATCGACTTCGTATTTTAGAAACTCAGCAAAAACAGCAACTCAATACTGCTGTACAAACCGATCTATTCTCGGCACTCACAGAGCCCGAAGTCATTGAACGCGTGGTGGAAGTTGAAAAAACATCGCCCGTACTTGATGCCTTAGCAGATTTAGATGTAGATAACTTAAGTCCACGCGAAGCACTACAACAGCTTTACGCCTTAAAGGATTTACTTAAGATCTAAATTGAGCAGAAGCGATAGATGAGATATGCAAAGAACACCTATGAAGGTGTTCTTTGCATTGACTCCATTTAAATGTGTAAATTAGTAAATATTTGCTATCTACTACTGCGGCTATTCAGCAATAAATTGATAAAAAATTAATGTTGTTAAATGTTTCATGCTTAAAATACACATTAAAAATATTGTTCGATAAACAGATGTAATTTAATCAGTTTTTGAGTATGATTCTCATTCATTGTGAAATTTACATAAATTGTTCAGTTTTTAGTGATTTTAACAGCACTGCATATAATAATTATCAATAAAAGGAATTGTTAGTTACCCTATTTTTTGCCTAAAATACACCATTAGTTTATTAGAACCATATTTTTTAGGTAGCTGTCGCCATGACCTTTGTTGTCACTGAAAACTGTATTAAATGTAAATATCAAGACTGCGTAGAAGTTTGCCCTGTTGACTGTTTCTATGAAGGTCCAAACTTCCTTGTTATTAATCCAGATGAATGTATCGACTGTGCGCTATGTGAACCTGAGTGTCCAGCTAACGCGATTTTCTCTGAAGATGAGTTACCTGAAGGCCAAGAAGTATTTATCGAACTTAATACTGAACTTTCTCAAAAATGGCCGAACATCACTCAAATTGGTGATCAACCTGCCGACCGTGAAGAGTGGAACGGTAAAGCTGATAAATTACAATATCTTGAAAAGTAATTTTACGCTTTCATGAAAAGATCAGCACATGCTGATCTTTTTTTATACTTAAAGCACACATTTCATTGCAAATTATTCAAATTTTCTCAATCAAATTGGATTAAAATAGAACGAGTTTATAAATAATTGATTTCTATAATGAAGCATTTACTCAAGGGATTATTGTCCGTTGCAATATTCCCTCTTGTTTTCATTGGTTGTACAACTACACCACAAAAACAAGGTCACACTATTACAACTCCCGACGGTAAACGTATTTACATACCTCAAGAAAAAGTGACGACCATCAGACAAGCCCCGCCTAAAGTGGTGCCTTATGCATACAACTCATGGGTCGCGTCTGTTGATAATTTACGTCGCGTTCGAGACTATGAAGTCTTTTTAGAGAAAAATGGTGTAGGCAATATCATCCCTTCATTTGAGCTGATGCGTACTGCACGTGATTGGCAAAAATGTGGTCGCTCAGAATATATGGTGCCTAACCGTGAATTATGGCAAAACCAAATTGCAACCTTACGTGTCTTTAAATATTTAGTTGCGGCCAATATCTTAACGGACTTTGAAGTGACTTCGGTTTATCGTGATTTGCCTTTGAACCAATGTGCCGGTGGTGCAAGTTCATCTCGTCACCTATATAACTCGGCGATTGATTTCCGTATTGGACCTGCGTACCCGCAGCCCGAAGACTACAGTTATATTGAAAATACCAAGTTCCGTTTATGCCAATTTTGGTCACAACACGGGCAGAGTCTCAATATGGGATTAGGTTTATATGCCAGCGGACAAATTCATATTGATACTCAAGGCTACCGTACTTGGGGACCTGATCACTCAAGTCGCTCTTCAATGTGTAATTACTAAAACATTACATCGTCATATCAAGACCTCTTCGGAGGTCTTTTTTGTACATAAAATATTCAAATATAGAACAATAAATTGCGATGTTGGTGGAAAGGTTTAAAATGCTTGCATCAATCACGAGGTGCGACAACATGCAACAAATGTGGACAGACATTGATGCTTACATCGATTCACATTTAATTCCTGAAGATCCAATATTGACCCAAACACTTCAACATACGGATGAACGTGGCTTTCCTGATCATCTTGCTGTAGCGGCCAATCAAGGCATGCTGCTTCAAATGTTAATCCAAATGAACAAGTGTAAACGCGTTTTAGAACTTGGAACTTTTGCAGCCTATAGCACCATGTGGTTAGCACGTGCATTACCTGATGATGGTTACATTCTGACCATTGAAGGTCGTGATACACACGCGGCCCTCGGTCAAGAAAATATTGATAATGCAAAGCTTACACAAACGATTGAACTGAAATGTGGTCGTGCGGCAGATATTTTACGTGCCCTTCCTGAAGATACCGAACCTTTTGACTTTATTTTTGTCGATGCAGACAAACAGAGCTACCCTGAATATTTAGAATTAAGCTTAAATTTATCTCATTCAGGTACAGTGATTGTTTTAGACAATGTAATTCGTGCAGGCGAGATTCTGAACGCTGAAAACCACAAACCCAGCATTGAAGGTATCCGTGATATGTTCAAAGCCATGCAAAATCATCCGAAAATTTTATCTTGCACAGCACTTCAAACTGTTGGTTGCAAAGGTCATGATGGTTTTGCGATTGCAATCGTTAAATAATCTCAATCGAGGTGTTTTTTAAACACCTCGAATAAAGGTATAAAAAACAATCAATATAATATTTTATTTTAAAAACAATTACCTACAAATACTACACACAGAGTTATCCACAATTTTTGAGGATAACTCTGATTATTTTTAAATCAACAACTTATTATTTATTTACTCGTAATTGTCCGTCTATTAAATCAACTCTGTTCGTTTGCTCAACTTATTTTACAACCAACAATGGAACACTCGAATTTCTGAAAATACTGGTGGTGATACTGCCCAAGAAGAACTGATGGATTTTACTGTGGCTAAAAGCGCCAAGTACGATTAACTGAATGCCATGCTCTTGTTGATAGTCCAGAATATTTTCCGAAACATCGCCATAACGGTATTCCGTCACCACATCGAGACCGGCATTGGTTAAATAATTTTTTGGATCATCCAAGATTTGTGGGTGATCTCCAACATAAACCAAATGACATTGTAAGAGTTTGAGTAGATCACTTTGTGCCACACGTTTCATTAACTCAACGCATTTAGGCGAATATTCATAGGCAAAAATAAAGCGAGTCGGTGGTTTAAACGTTGGTCCTACGGTCATAACTGTACAACTTGCACCACGAATAAAGTTTTCAACATTACTACCGAGCGGCTTATTGCGCTCTGCTGAACGTTCACCTACCCGACCAATTAAAACAATATCGTCATCTTGCAAAATATTAAAACTTTGCTCTAAGAAGTCACCCTTTTCCTGAATATGGGTGGTTTGAATCCCATGCTTATCTTGGATCATTTCAGAAATGTGTTTGAGCAAGTTATTACTATAATCTAACGCTAAATCACTTTGTTTTTGTTCTAACTCCGCGAGTTCTTTTAAGAGCATGGCATTACTTTCAAATCCAATCACGCCACTGATTTCACCTAAGTGATAACTTGCCGGATAGTAATCAAGTATTTGTAGTAAAACCAACTCGCGGTGAGTTTGTTTAGCAACCCAAGCAGCAGCATCAGCTAGTGCATTAATGCATGGAGAAGAGTCGATACAGGCGATAACTCGTTTCATGATTAGCCCTCGTTTTATTATTGCTTGGCTATAAAATGTTGTTTGTTATTTTTAACTTATCACAACTCTGTTTCACTGTGCATGCAATTGTGTAAGCATAAAAAATATTTATGACGTATTTGGCGATTATTTATTCACGATATCGAATGAATTTTGCAGGATTTCCAGCAATGATTGCACGCGCTTCGACATTTTTCGTCACCATACTGTTCATACCGACTACAGCCTGCTCAGCAATGTGAATGCCATCCTTGATTCCAACATGCGCACCTAGCCAAACATCACGTTCTATCTCAATCCCTTGTGATCGTACAGCTTGTTGATAGATCGGTTGATTGACATCCATTCCATGATCAAAAGCATATAAATGGCAATACGCCGCCATACGGACTTGATTGTGAATTTTGATGCCCACGCGCCCACCATCTAAAATACAGTGATGATTGATCGCCACTTCATTACCAATTTCTATTGGGCCATGCAGGGTGCAATCCGCCGCAATAAAGCTGTTATCTCCAATAACAATCTTACGTCCCGGTTCGGCAAAAATATGAGCCAATGGCGATATAAAACAGTTTTCACCAATTTCAACGGTTTCCATCGATTTGAGATAGTCTTGATATTCCTGTTGCCAAGCTTCAGCCCAACCACGATTTTTTGGTTTGAGTGACCAATATAACCAAGGCATATAATTCAAACGATGCTTATGTTGCTCTCGATATTTCAATAATGGATCTATTTCATTCATCTTCAGCAGCCTCGACGATATGCAGTTGTTCACGTCCGCGAGTTACATCTTGAATCTTGAACTGTAGCGGTTGGATTTGATGAATTTGCAATGCTGCAAGTACATTTACGCCCTGCGCTGTATAGTCTTCCTGAAATTCAATTTGCTGCTGATTGAGTTCATATTGGAAAATTGCCCATTCATTAAACTGACAACTAAATTGCACTTTTTTCTTCTCAATAAGTTCAATTATTTCAGCTTGTAAAAGGCATTGACCTGCACAGCCACCATAGGCACGTACCAATCCCCCTGTCCCGAGCTTAATTCCGCCATACCAACGATTAACCAAGACCAACACGTTGGTTAGGTCATTCCCTTCTATGGTTGCTAGAATGGGCCGACCTGCTGTGCCTGAAGGCTCACCATCATCATTAAAACGTACGGTATGTCCAATTTTCCATGCCCAACACTGATGTGTTGTTGAGATATCTTTATGGGCTTCGAGAAATTCTTTAACGGCTTGTTCATTTTCCACAGGAACTGCGATGGCTTGAAAACGACTTTTTTTAATGTCTTCTTCATATTCAAACTGTGCGGCGAGTGTAAATGGCATAACGTCTTTAGATCCTGTATCAAAGGATATTATAGCGTTTTTTGAAAACTTACATCCACAAAAAAGCCTCCAATGCTGGAGGCTTGATTGGCACTGCGTTATTAACGTTCGCGAAGTGCTTCTTTGGCTTTATTGAATGGCTTGATTAAATATTCAAGTACAGTTTTCGAGCCTGTGCGGATATCAACTGTTGCCACCATACCCGGTGTAATACTAAAACTTTTACCTTCTTTATTGCTTAATTTATCACTATCTGTACGGATATAAACACGATAATAGAACTGATCTTGTTTCACTTCATCACGTAACGTATCTGGTGAAATGACGGTCACTTTACCTTTTAGACCACCATAGATCGAATAGTCATATGCCGTAATTTTAACTAAGGCTTCTTGACCCGGACGAATAAAAGCAATATCTCGCGGTGAAATACGTGCTTCTACCAAAAGCTGTTCATCCAAAGGTACAATAGTCATCAATTTACCATTTTGCGGAATCACACCGCCCAATGTCATCACATCAATCTCTTTGACCACACCACGAACTGGAGATTTAAAAACGGTACGGCTGAGTGTATCCGATTTGCCTTTCACCACTTGTTGCTGTGATTCAATATCCGTATTGGCTTTCGACAATTCTTCCCGTGATTTTACCAAATATTGGTTACGGACATCGTTTAACTGGTTTTGTAAGTCATTCGCTGAACGCTTTAAACGAAGTACTTCAACTTCACTTGCTGCACCCTTAGCAACTAAAGGTTCAGTCATGGCCAATTCTTGTTGAACCAATACCAAAGCTTGTTTTAAGCCGGCAACAGATTCTTCCAAGTTTGCACGACGTGAATGATATAAAGCTGTTTCTTCCTTCACTAAAGCTGGAATCTTTTGAACATCTTCAGGAAAGGTTAATGGTGTACCATTCACTTCTGCACGTAAACGTGCTGCTGTCGCACGTGATGCCACAAGTAAAGACTCGGTTTCACCAACATTTGATGCGAAGCGTGTTGGATCAAGTTGCGCAAGGACTTGACCTTGTTCAACAATTTGACCTTCCTTCACATTCAACTTGGTTAAAATCCCTCCCTCAAGCGACTGAACAATTTGTTCTTTCGAAGATGGAATCACTTTACCTGTCCCTGTAGAGACTTCTTCTAATTTAAACAACCAAGCCCAAACTAAAAGGATTGCCAGACCAATCGTAATAATCCAAATGATTAAACTCGATTTCGGTAATGGTGGCTCTTTAAAGCTGACTTTGGTCGAGCGTTGTATTTCTTGTTTATTTTCACTCATGATTTAAGCCCCAGCTACTTTTTTCTGAGCATTCTGATTCAGAATTTGATCACGAGGTCCATCCATGACAATTTTACCTTCATTCACCACAATAATGCGGTCAACCAACTCAAGTACCGCACGGCGATGTGTTGCCACCACCATAGTTCGGTTTTGTAAATAACCTTTTAAATGATCGATCAACTGCTTCTCAGATACGTCATCAATGGCTGCTGTAGGTTCATCAAGCAATAGAATATTGGGTTGACGAATCAATAAGCGTGCAAGCAGCAAGGCTTGGCGTTGACCGCCAGAGAAGCCTACACCACCTTCTAAAATGATATGGTCTAGCCCTTCTTTTTTCTCTTGAACAAAGTGAATTGCACCCGTAATTTTCAGTACTTCAATCAATTGTTCATCCGTAGCCAGCGGAGCACCCAAGGTCAAGTTTTCACGAATCGTACCATAAAATAACTGTGAATTTTGGTTCAATAGCCCCATATCACGGCGTACATCTGCGGGGTCAATTAAAGACAGCTCAATCCCATCTAATTTAACTTTGCCTTGTACTGGCGTTTGCATACCCGATAACAATTGGAGTAGCGTCGACTTACCAGCACCGTTACGGCCCAAAATTGCGATTTTTTCTCCAGCCTTAATTTCCAGTTTTGGAATTAAAAGACTTGGACGTGGGTCATCTTCACCATACTTAAATGACACACCATTGAGTTCATAATGACCATTAATTGATGGTCGATGAATGAGGTGAGAATAATCCGGTTGATCGACAGGTTTCTTCATGAGCTCATCCAGACCGGCTTTTGCCACTTTAGCCTGTTGTAAACGACCTAATACCCCTGCCAGTGCAGAAATCGGTGCCAACATTCGTGAAGACAAAATCGAACAAGCCACTAAAGCACCTGTGGTCATTTCACCTTTCATCACAGCAAAACAGCCGACAAGTACAACAATTGCAAACGTTAGACCCTGAATTTTTTGTGTCCATGCCGACATTAAGCCCACGATTTTACGTTGACGCATGCTGACATCAGCAGACACTTCATTCATGTGGTTCCATTGGTTTTGGAAACGTGATTCAGCACGAAGTAATTTGATATCCTCCATACCTTGCACAGATTCAACCAATAAGGCATTACGAATCGAAGACTCGCGCATACCCATTTGTGCAAGTTTAGCCAATGGTTTTTGCGCCAAAATCCCTGGAATAATCATCAAAGGAACCACCAACAGCATGACCCAGAATAGATTGCCGCCAATTAACCAGAAGATGAACAGGAACAAGAAGAAAAACGGTAAATCGGCAATTGCGGTAACAGTCGTCGAAGTGACCATTTCGCGTACCCCTTCTAATTCACGAATTTGTGAAATAAAAGTACCTGTTGATTTTGAACGTTCGCTATTTTTAATTCTTAATGCATGACCAAATACACGATCGGAAATTTTCAAATCGGCACGTTTACCAATAATATCCGACAAATAAATTCGTGAAACACGTAATGCAAACTCAAATATCGCTGCAATTAACACCCCACCTGCAAGTACCCATAAGGTTGGCACAGATTGAGATGGAATGACACGGTCGTACACGTTCATCGAGAACAAAATGGTGGCTAGGGCCAAAATATTCGCCATTAATGAAGCGAACATAATGTCTATATAACGTTTCCAGTCTTTTAAAACGATCGACCAGAACCAATTTTTTTCAAACGGCTTGATGTATTCATCGACACGTGCATCGGGTACAGATGACTCTGGACGTAGAATATATATATTGCGAACGCCATGGCTCAACCGTTCAATAGAGAAGACTTGAGATAGGCCTTCATCACCGCTTAGTTGAACACTGGCATTACCGTCTACGTCGATGCGTTCTACCACACCCACTTCACCACCGATAAACTCAACCAATACAGGTAAGCGCCATGGATTGAGCAGATTTATGTCGTATTTGTTTTTACGAACACTTAATCCAATTTGGCGTGCCATAACTGCGACCAGTTCATCGGCATTTTTGTGTTGATCCCAATCCAACTGCAACCGTATACGTTCTTCAGAGGGTTCAATTCGATAATGCTTTGCAATATTCAGAACCGCTTGTAGCCACGGTTGATAATTTATTGTATTACTCATGGCTGAACTTCAAACCCCTGAATAGATATATTATTAAGTTCATAAATATTTCGTGAACGTCCTGTCACTTGGATGTACTGCGCAAGTGCTGAGTAGATATCATATTGTGATGTCACAATTTCTTGTGCGGCACTATGTATGGCTTGCTCTGCATTCAGTAGATCGACAACCGTTCGAGTTCCTAATTTATATTGTTCTTGATACAGTTCTTTGGTTCTTACAGTTGTTTCACGACGCTGCACCAATATCGACATTTGACGCTTTTTATTTTCGATTTGTTCTCGAATCATTCGGACTTGATCAATCACATCCAAATATACTGTATTCACTTGTGCTTTAGCTGCTTCTTCAGCATAGCTTGCGGCACGTGTTTGCGCTGCAATTGCACCACCTTGGTAAAAATTACTAGTCGCTTCCAACATGATTGAATTATATAAACCATCATCTTCATCATTATTTGGATTACGGCCATTCACCGCCTGACTCAGACTGCCTTTGACATTTATTGTTGGATAAGCACTTAATTTTGACTGTTGCTTTTGCAATTTGGCAACTTCAACCCCAGCCTGCGCTTGCATCATGCTTGGAATCATCTTGAAGTCAGGATCATCATACAATGCGGCTGCAGTTAAGATCCGATCGGGTATCACCCAATTGATCTGACTTACATCAAAACCTAACAAGGTACGAAGTCGCTGTTGGTACTGTCGAAGTTGAGTTTCTTGCACAATTAAATTTGATTCTGCAGCTTCTAAATTTGACTTGGCTTGAATAGGGTCTGCTTGACTACTGATCCCTGCGGTTGCACGTAGATTAGCAATCTCAGCAATCCGACTCACACCGGCAATTTGCTGCTGCGCAATTTTAGCCACTTCTTGATATCGTTTAATGTTGATAATTGCATTTGCAACATCAAATGAAACTTCATCTAAATTTACAAGTACATTAGCCTGCTCTTGTAACATTTTTGCTTCTTCAATGCCTACTGCACTTTTGGTTTTACCAAAGTCATATAACATCTGCGTCGCATTTAAAGATACCAACTGACGTCCACGCTCGCCTTTAGTCAGATCTGCAGTGCTCAATCCACCTGAAATTTGGGGATAATATGCAGCATTCGCTAGGTCAATATTGGCGTTTTGCGATGCGACTGTAGCAATACTTTGCGTGATTTCTGGACGTCTTTGGACGGCGATATGTATCGCATCAATAAAACTTAGATTCTTCGCTACTGTGTTTGGATTATAGCTGCCTTGTTGCGTTCGACCATAAGCAACGGCTGGCATTTCTTGGACACGTGAGGTATCTAAATTATATTTACTGAGTTCTGTGATGTTAATTTTTTCGGCAGAAGGTTTCGGCTTATTAGGTAAAAAAATCTTATCTAATGTCTTTTGAATGGTACTTTGTGCAGTGCCGGTATCTGCTGCATACACTGAACCAATGGAAAAGGGTAAAAATAATATACAAAAGAAATTGCACTTATTTTTACGCGGACGCCCAACTTCTGGACCATTCATCTTTCGTAATCGCATGATTTTTGCAGGTCGTATTTTTAGTTTAAAGTATACTGAATTCTTGTTAATTTTTTAGATTAATCGCTCAGTTTTTGTCATTTCAGACAATAACATAAACCCGCTGAAGGAAACTAGCGCCATTCAACGGGAAATTTCTTATATTATTCAATTAAACGGTAAAATCATCACCAAGATAAACTTTACGTACCGTTTCATCTGCAAGGACTTCTTCTGGAGTACCTTCTGCAATCACTGAACCTTCGCTCACGATATAGGCATGCTCACAAATCGCAAGGGTTTCACGCACATTATGGTCGGTAATTAATACACCAATACCGCGATCTTTCAATGTTCTGATAATGTCTTTGATATCACCCACTGAAATAGGATCAACCCCTGCAAAAGGTTCATCGAGCAACATAAATTTAGGGTCCGCCGCTAACGCACGCGCGATTTCCGCACGACGACGCTCACCACCCGACACACTCATACCAAGAGAATCTTTGATGTGTGTGATTTTAAAGTCGGCAAGCAATTCCGTTAAACGTTGCTGACGTTGTTGCTTATTTAAATCTTTACGGGTTTCTAAAATCGACATGATATTTTCAGAAATGGTTAATTTTCTAAAAATAGATGCTTCTTGGGGTAGATAACCAATACCTTTACGTGCGCGCTCATGCATTGCCAAGTCAGACAAATCAAGATCATCTAAATGAATCTCACCTTTATCCATACGCACTAGACCAACGACCATATAGAAACTTGTGGTTTTACCTGCACCATTTGGACCAAGTAAACCCACAATTTGACCACTTTGCATGCTAAAGGATACATCCTTTACCACCCAACGCTTACTGTAGTTTTTGGCTAAATGTTTAATACATAAAGTTTGAACTTGCGAGGTTTGCTCCATTAATCACGTGCTCCTGGGAAGGACTTAGTGCTTGACGGTGGAATCACGATTTGAACACGACCTGAAGAAGATCCAGATTTATTTGGTGTACCTTCAGCAACGATGTCACCTTTATTCATACTGTATTTCAGGCTATTACCACGAATACTTGCACCATCTTGTTGTAACAAAGCACCACCCGTCATGGTGATAATTCCTGTTTCAGCATTGTAGACGATTTTCTGAGCTTGGCCTTTTGCATAGCCTTTGGCAGGGTCAGTTTTTTGTTGGAAATGTGCTGGCCCACCCGTTGCTGTAATCGTACTGATCTCTTTTTTGCTGTTTAAGTTCGCAACGATTGAGTTTGCCTGAAGCTTCATCGAACCCTGTTCAATGATGACATTACCGGTATACGTCGTAATCCCGGTTTTTTCATTAAATGTTGCACGATCGGCAACCAATGAAATCGGTTGATTACGATCTGAAGGCAAAGCAAAAGCTGCAACTGAACATAACGCCAGTGAACCGAGTAGCGCTGTACGTTTTAGGAAAGTTTTTGCAGTTTTTCGATTAAAATTATGGTTCATACTTTCCTCGAATATTAAAAAATTCGTATTGACCGTCGTTTAAATTTGCTTTTAAACCTTGGCTGACAAATTCGGCTTGTGGTGAAATCACCGTTACAGTCTTGTCAGTTTCTATTTCACGCTTTTTTGGAAAAGCAGTTAGTTCCTCAGTACGAAACTCCATTTGCCCTTCACGCATCAATTTCGTTGCAACCACATTGTCACTCAGTACGACTTTTTGGTTATCATCCATACCATTGGCTTGTTTGGCAAAGAACGTGGCATCGACAGCACCATCTTGATAGGTCGATGCTTTCAGATTCACCAAATGAGACGTTTGCTTTTGCAAATCCTGCTCAAGTCGATCGACTTGCGCACGAATATGCAATTTTCCCTGCTCATCAGTCTGCGTCAGGTTAATGTTTTCAGCTGAGTAAGTCATACTTTTCGAAGAGTCCGCCTGAAGCTTATTACCCTTTCCACCGAAATAGTAAAAACCACCGCTTACTGCAGCAATGACCACAGCTGTCACGTATAAAACTTTAGTATCCATAAGCGGAGATTCAATCCAGTGACTGCATCAATTTATTAATAAGGTGCACTTGCATATTTTTCAAGTAGTTCCTGGTATACACCTTTAGAAACTAAAAGCATATCGCAGATTTCACGAACAGCACCACGTCCACCCATCGCCTGCGTAACAAGATCTGCACGGCGACGTACTTCTAAATGTCCATTTGGTACGGTCACTTTCATCCCCGCAATAGCGAAGGCTGAAAGATCGGGCCAGTCATCGCCCATATATAGGCAATCTGAAGGATCAATACCAAACTGTGCGCAGGCTTCAGTCAAGGCAACGCCTTTATCTTCACGACCTTGAAAAACCAAGTCCACACCTAAGTCAGACATGCGTTTTTCAACAATATTACTTTTACGGCCAGTAATAATGATGACTTTGATACCCGCTTTTTGCACCAACTTCATGCCTAAGCCATCTCGAATATCAAAGGATTTGATTTCATCGCCGCTATTGGTCAACGTTACAAATCCATCACTTAAAATTCCATCCACATCCAGTACCAGTGCTTCTATGTGACGCGCTTGTTCTAGCAATACATACGATGCCATTTTCTTAATTTACCCCAGCCTGAATCAAATCATGCATGCTGATAATCCCAATCACTTTATTGACATCATCAACAACTACAAATTGTGTAATTTTCTTTTCGTTCATACGTTCTAAAGCATGTACCGCGCGTTCTTCTTGTGAAATGGTCAAAGGATTTTTAATCATCACTTCTGAGACTTTCATATTCACATCAAAGCCTTGCTGTTTATCAATCAAACGACGTAAGTCACCGTCGGTAAAGATACCCAATAAGGTATCGTTTTCATCGACAATCGTGGTGAGTCCCAAACGTTTATTTGAAATTTCGTAGAGAACTTTATTCATTGGTGTCTCTGGCGACACTTTGGGTAAGTCTTCACCTGTATGCATGAGATGTTTTACATGCAATAACAAACGTTTACCCAACGCTCCAGCAGGATGAGAACGTGCGAAATCATCTGAAGTAAAGCCACGTGCATCCAATAATGCAACTGCAAGGGCATCACCTAAGGCTAATGTTGCAGTGGTACTGGAGGTCGGAGCTAGACCCAAAGGGCATGCTTCTTGAATATTACCCAAGGTCAATGCGACATCGGCATTTTGTGGCATTGGGCCTTTATTGTCGCCACTCATGGTAATTAGAGGAATGCCCAAATGTTTGATCAATGGCATCAGCATCATAATTTCATCACTCTTACCTGAGTTTGAAATTGCAATGAGCACATCTCCTTTAACCAACATGCCCAAATCACCATGCCCAGCTTCACCCGGATGCATGAAGAAAGATGGCGTACCGGTCGAGGCAAACGTAGCGGCCATTTTACGACCGATATGACCCGATTTACCCATACCAGTAATCACTAAACGCCCTTTGCACTGTAAAATGATTTCGCAGGCTTGGCTAAAACGATCATCTATTTGCGTCGCTAATACTTGTAAAGCATGCTCTTCAATACGCAAAGTTTCTAATGCGACTTTCTGAAAATCGACTTGATTCGGCATATTTGGTGGATTCAAAGTTGTTATACCTTAAGCCGTGAGAGGTGCGCTCTCACTTTCAAAATAAAAAATTTTCACAATTTTATCATATCTATGCAAATAGCACGTTTCCAAATGTATAAGAATTCATGAATTATGCAGAAAAGATGCATTTCTTCTTTTTTATCTTAGGAACAGATAAATTGAATTCAGCACTCGAATGAGATTCAGACCGAATCCAATTAACCTTCTACGCTATTTTTAGCAACGCAAAGACATCAAGCATTAAAAAATATCTGCTTTTTTGGGTTTTAACTTTATGAATAAAAATGCTTAGGTTAAGATGAGCCATCTTTTGGTAGAAACAATTTGAAGACCTATGCAACCTTTTGTTCTATATAACTCAGAGCAACGTAAAAAAGTAGAATTCGTACCTCGTAAAGAAGGACATATCGACATGTATGTCTGTGGAATGACCGTGTATGACTACTGTCATATTGGTCATGCTCGAGTTATGGTTGCATTCGACTACATTATCCGTTTCCTGCGCAGTCAGGGCTGGAACGTTAAATACGTTCGCAACATTACCGATATTGACGACAAAATCATTGCCCGTGCCAATGAAAATGGCGAAAGCATTACTGCTTTAACCGATCGCTTTATCAAGGCCATGAACGAAGATGCTGTCAATTTAGGTTGTACAGCACCTGATGAAGCACCACGTGCAACAGACTATATCGATCAAATGCAGAATATGATTGGTAACTTAGTCAACAAAGGTACAGCATATCCATCTGCAAATGGCGATGTTTATTTTGAAGTTGAAAAGTTTGCCAAATATGGTCGTCTTTCGGGTCGTAAACTTGACGATATGCAGGCTGGTGCTTCTGAACGCGTTGATGTAGAAGTAGAAAAGAAACATCCTTTTGACTTCGTGCTTTGGAAACATGCCAAAGAAAATGAACCTTCTTGGGCTTCGCCTTGGGGCAATGGCCGTCCGGGCTGGCATATTGAATGTTCAGCGATGTCGACCTGCTGCTTAGGTAACCATTTTGATATTCATGGTGGCGGTTCAGACTTAACTTTCCCGCATCATGAAAATGAAATTGCGCAATCTGAGGCATCTACTGGCGAACAGTATGTTAATTACTGGATGCATGTCGGCTTTATTAATGTCGATGGCGAAAAAATGTCGAAGTCTTTAGGTAACTTCTTCACTATTCGTGATGTGATGGATAAATTCCACCCTGAAGTGATTCGCTTCTTTATTGTGTCATCACATTACCGTAGCCCAGTAAACTTCTCTGACACTGCTTTAAAAGAAGCGAAAAATACCCTTTCCCGTTTCTATCATTCATTTAAAGCTTATCAGCAAGTCTATGGTGAAAAAACCGTAGAAACTTTGGATGATGCTTTAGTTGAGCGCTTTAATGCCGCTATGCGTGATGATTTCAACACCGCAGAAGCAATTGCGGTATTGTTTGAAGTCAACAAAGAATTGAACCGTGCCGTAAAAGATGAAAATGCTGAACAAGCGGCTGTGTATTATTCGACATTGCGTCACTTGACCAATATTTTAGGTTTGGTTCAGCACAATGTTGATGAATTTTTAAAATCAGATATTGGTCAAGAAGCACTAGGTCTCTCTGAAGAGCAAATTGAAGATTTAATTCAACAACGTAAAGATGCGAAAAAAGCCAAAGAATTTGCCAAAGCAGATGACATTCGTCAATCTTTGTTAGATCAAGGGATTGTTCTTGAAGATACTCGTCAAGGCACTATTTGGCGCCGTGCTGATTAATTAAGCAAACAGAAGCATAGAGAGTTGACAGTTGTGTGAAATTCACTATAATTCACCTCATTGCGGGAATAGCTCAGTTGGTAGAGCATAACCTTGCCAAGGTTGGGGTCGGGAGTTCGAGTCTCCTTTCCCGCTCCAGAATACGAAAAACCCTCATCGAAAGATGAGGGTTTTTTTATGTCTAAATTTTTCTTCAAAGGCTTATTTTTAGATTTATTTACTCATGTTATGCACATGAAAGCCATTTCGCATTTTTAAAATAATATTTAAATCTATTCGACGAAGTCTTACATTTATGGATTAAATACAGGGATTAGCTTTCGGCTGGAAGCACTCTTACGAAACGTTGTTTCTCACTCGGGAAAATGAGATGCGAAGCTTCGCAAGGAAACCATCTTGCGGCGCAATGCACCTCACAGACAAAACTCGTTCACTACCGTCAAATTATTCAAAGTATTAAAAAACATTTTGATTAGAAGTCGTCCTGTCTCAAACAATTGCGGATGACATTACCGCGTATCTTTATTATTTGAAGCAAAGTACGCTTCTGATATTACTGCGTAACATCTGTTATTTATTATATTGTAGCGACGTTAATAGGCCTTAATTTCTCCCTAACGAATAAGGCTGCCCCTATTGCCACACGACCTCTCACCCACCTGTTAAAAAATAATCAGATGAAATGCTCATCTTGGTTATTTTCCTCAATTTTTCTCCATAATTTTCCATTATTCTTTGCCAAAATTACATTTGGACAACCAAATAATGTACGGCGCGCACACCACACTCAAACTGACCAGCTTAAGTTACGCATTACTTACGATCTCAACATCAATTTGGGCCGCAGATACTGTTCAAAATCCCCAAGAATCTGCAGCAGTTCAGCAAATGGAAGCTTTAACATTTGAAGTTCCAACAGCAAGCACTAAGCCCAAAGACCCAGATATCAGTGCTGTCGCAAAAACCATCATAAGCCGTGATGAAATGTTGAAATTTGGCGATCAGTCCATCAATGATGCGCTGCGTCGTGCTGCAGGGTTTCAACTCCCCGGTGCTGGCAGTGGTCCACGTGGTGGTGCAGGTACTGGCGGCATGCGTTTTCGTGGTGGTGGCGCACCCGTGTTCTTAATCAATGGTGAACCTGTACAAGGTGGTCCTCGTGGTGGCATGTCAGTTGTTGATAGCATTACACCGGAAATGATCGAACGCCTTGAAATCACCAAACAACCAAGTGTAGCTCAAGGCTCGGTTGCTTCACCTGCTGTCATTAATATTATTTTAAAAGAACCATTGAATGGCACGCGTTTGAGTGGTTCTGTACGTGCTGGTTATGGTCTAACAAAGTCAAATACACGTGAAGAAGAACGCACTAATTTAAACTTTCAAATGGATGGTCGTTCAGACCCTTGGATCTATAGTTTATCTGGGAGCCAAATGTGGAATGATTCAGATACGCTCATCCGTACACAAGATGCAACAGGAACGAAAACTCAAAAACGCATCACCAATCGTACGTCGCAAATGCTGACCCCACGTGTTGAATATCAACTTGATGATCAACAAAAACTGGTCGCTGAAATGTTTTATCGCAACAATGAAAGCGAAGGCACAAGTGGCTCCCAAGTCCAAAAAGATAAAAATGACAGTATTCGACTCAACACACGATATGAGCGTAAAGACCAAGGTAATTCCGACAAAATTCGCTTATCAATTGAGCAGCAAAATGAAACAGAATTAACAGAGTATAGAGATTCCCAATCATATATTGATGAAAAAATTAATGAATATGGTTTAGGCTACGACGGTGTCCGAAAGTTCGATTCAAAACGCCAAATAAAATTTGGTACCGACCTACGAAGCAATGAACTTGAAAGCAATATTGCAGAGACCTTAGATGAACAATTGTATGCTGCTTATGTTGAAGGAAGTTGGAAATATACGCCGCGCCAAACCTTAACTTTAGGTGTACGCCAAGAGTGGATTGATCGTTCAGGTTTAGTGGATTATCAAGATCAGCATTTAAGTCCTGTATTAGCACACCGTTTTGACTTTAATGACCAATGGTCACTTCAAACCAATTTGAGTCAGGCTTTTAAAAACCCACGTAGCAATCAATTAATGCCGACGGTTTCAGTTTCTACAGATAGCGATGCAGGGACACTAAACAACCCTGATCGTGGTGGTAATCCTGACCTAAGACCTGAAACTATTAATGCTTACGAAACAACCTTAGGCTATAACACCCCTGCTGGCGGTGTAAATATCACTGCCTATTATCGAGAAATTAATGACTATATCGAAAAATCGATCCTGTCAGAAAATGCTACAGGCGGTCGTTGTGAAACAGGAAATACCGATTGCCGTTTTGTCGAACGTCCTTATAACCAAGACAGTGCAACCACCTATGGTGTGGAAATTTCTGGACGCTATGCACTGAAGCAAACGGAGAATGGCCATTCATTTATGTTGAATGCTCAACTTTCAACTGTACGTGCAAAAATTGAAGAAACTGACGGCTCTGACCGTTTGGCAAGTGATGTTGCACCTTATACCGCAAGTGCTGGTTTATCTTATAACTATCAACCGTGGCGTATTGCAACAAGTGTGAACCTCAATTATACCCCTGAATATACACGTGCGCTGAGTAACGAACCGTACAATCGCACCAGCAATGAACGTGTCAACATGGATGTGAGTTTTACTAAACGCTTTGATCAAAATTGGTCTGCATCGGTCAATGCACGTAATATTCTCAGCTCAGATTATAAAGAAGTGTTAAAAGAACAAAGTTCTGGTGCGCTATACCAATCTCGTATTAATGAAGCCATTCCAAGCTTTATGTTTACCTTAGAAAAGAAATTCTAAACCGTTTCTAAGGGACTGCTAAGAAATTCAAAATAAAAAACCGATACGAGCAACGTATCGGTTTTTTTTATGCGTACACGACCGCAAACTAGCGCTCAATTGCCTTCAACATTTTCGCAATTTTTAGGGTATGTTCCTTCTGCCCTTTTTTCTCTAAGACCTTTTGCTCAACCCACCATAAATATTCAAAAATTTCTGATTCACTTGAATCCTCTTGAATTAATTTAAAAATATTGGGCAAATAATCATCATATTCATCACGTAAAGCAGGAATACGGCGAATCCCTAACGGGTCCCATTCCTTCAATAAAATTTTATGTATCGCATGCAAGAGACTGGCATCTCGATTATGTTTTGACTGCATACAAGTTCCCTGGCTTATATTTTTTTACTTTTAAAATCAGTTATCTAATTATGTGATGATATTAAAAGAAAAATGAACTGTTGTTTGTCGAAGATTTCATCATACGCATCTCTAAACGCTTTTCCATTGGTTTTTCATCTTTTTTTTATAGCAAACCAAAGCTTTATCAAAATTTCATGCACTTTTTCTCATAAATTTTACCAATAAAGCCTTTCGGGAATCCCCTAATTCACAATACAAAGGTTTTAAATGCTAAGTTCAACGATCGAACCTAATCATTCAAAGAAAAAAAAATATGCTTCAGCCAACTTCTATATTTATCTCTTTTCGCAATTGTGAAAAATTTACAGTTTTCCTTTTTAATCTCCGACAATTCAAGCTACATTCTATTTTGAAATTTTAATCCTGAAAAATCCCTATGAGTACTGCATTAAACGAAACCATTTACGTCATTCAACACCTTGCATTTGAAGATTTGGGTTCATTGGAAGATGTATTTTATCAACTGGGTTATCGGGTGAGATACTTCGAAGCTGGTGTCGATGACCTCAGTAAAGCTATGCAACATACAGGGCTTACCATCATTTTGGGCGGCCCGATCGGAGTTTATGAAACTAATGACTACCCTTTCCTACAAAAAGAACTAGACTTACTTAAAGTACGTTTAGAGAGTAATTTACCGACTTTAGGCATTTGCTTAGGTGCTCAGCTAATTGCGCATGCATTGGGAGCGAAAGTTTATGCAGGTCATAGCAAAGAAATCGGTTGGAGTGTCTTAGAGCTTGATGCCATTACTAACAATATTTTAGCGCCATTAGATCAAGTGCCTGTACTGCATTGGCATGGTGATACCTTTGATTTACCTGTAAATGCACAGTTACTCGCCAGCTCAGCAATTTATCCAAATCAAGCGTTTAGCTATGGGCCCAATATTCTAGCTCTACAGTTTCATATTGAAGCAGAAACACAGGCCATGGAAAAATGGCTAATTGGGCATACATGTGAACTGCATAAAGCACAAATTAACATCCCAAATTTACGCATGGAAAGCCAACAACATGCACCTCATTTAGAACGTGTTGCTCCCCTTATTTTGCAACAATTCTTACAACAGCTTGAGCTTTAAAACAGCTATTAATTTAAAACTAAATGGCTTATAACGGTTACACTTTAAACGTATAAGCCATTAGAATGACTCCCTTACTCAGCATTGCGCTCATCCACTTTTTTGCTCTCATCAGCCCAGGCCCAGACTTCTTTTTTGTCACTCAAAGTGCTATTCGACAATCCAGATCACATGCATTACTTGCCGCATTAGGTATATCACTCAGTATTTTAGTTTGGTCAATTTGTGCAATAAGTGGCTTACATTTTCTATTTCAAAAAATGGCTTGGTTACAACAATGCCTCATGATTTTGGGTGGCTTATATCTTTTATATTTAGGCACTCAGTTATTAAAGTCCACTTGGAGTAAAGACCTCCGCACAATAACAAGACCAACCGAGCAAGCCGTACAGAAAAAAACGCCTTTGACGCTATTATTCCAAGGTTTCTTGACCAATATGGCCAATCCAAAAGCATTGGTTTATTTCAGTAGTGTATTTTCCATTGGGATCAGTGCAAAGGTCAGTATTTTTGATCAAAGCTCTTTATTGGCTTTAGTCTTTATTGAAAGTTTGATTTGGTTTGCATTGGTTGCGGTCTTATTCTCAGCACCTAAAATGACTCAATACTATCAAAAATTTAGAAAAAAAATTGACGCCATTACCGGTGGAATTTTCATCAGTTTTGGCTGCCTATTGCTGCTCAATCGCGATTGACCACTCATCAAATACTCATCTACGAGACATAAAAAAGCACCCAAATGGGTGCTTTCCTAACTTAGCTGAGGGAGCTAAATCTTATTTCGCTGCTGCCTTTGCTGTAGACACAGCGGCTTCAGTCGTAATATTTACCGTAATTTTGTCGCCTACATTTGGTACATATGCACCTACACCAAATGCTGAACGATCAAAAGAAGTCGTTGCATTAAAACCAATCGTTTCCGCCTTAGTCATTGGGTGAACGGCTTGCTTGTTCAATACAGCATCCAATACCACTGGTTTAGTCACATTTTTAACTGTTAAATCACCCGTGATTTTGTATTTAGTTTTGCTGATCGCTTGAACTTTTGTACTTTTAAACGTGATATTTGGATATTTTTCAGCATCAAAGAAATCAGCTGTTTTTAAATGATCATCTAATGCTTTGACATTGGTATTTAAGCTCGATAATGGAATCGTCACATTCACAGACGAATTTGCAGGTTTTGCATTATCGACATTAATTGTCCCTTGAATGTCACTAAAGTTTGCAGAAGGCGTTGAGAAACCAAAATGATTCCAAGTAAATACTGTTGCTGTATGAGTAGGATCAATTTGATAGGCAACAGGTTTTGCCATAGAAATTGTTGTAACTGATGCTACCGCCAAACCGATTGTTAATGCTTTAAAGTTCATGTTTTTATCTCACTATTGAATACTATTAAGTCTATAGGTTTTTAGCCGTATTACAGCTTTAAAGATAAAACGTTTTGTTGCATGTTTAGAACGATAGTTTTGTAAAATCTGTAGCAGCATTTACAACCACTCTCAATTATTAATTTCCCATATATTTCAAATAATTAATAATTTAATTGATCCATGAGTTATTTATCCTAAATTTAGGAAACATCAACCTATCTGAGTCGTAGGTTTTCTAAACAAATCCACTTAAGATTTTTAGACATCATAAAAATCTGAGTACCCAAAAATGACAGAACAATCGCTGGCTATTGAAAAAGCCTTAAAGACTAAAACTCCCAAAGATGTCGTGTTGGCATTTCTTATGAATACTTCAAAAGAACTCGTCGAAAATGCAACTCAGCTACTGGTAGCTGAAGACGCAGCGTATGTTTCCCTAAACTTCAGCAACCCAGAACTGAAACAAATTGAGCCGTGGGCTGGGTCTGGCACAGGCAGAGCCATCTATATTTATACCTTTGCCAACGTCGGGACCTACTGGAATATCGACGACTTTCAAATCACGGATATGATCGCTGAAGATGAAACTGTAGCTGTATTTGGTCAATTCACCTACACCTCAGTGTATGCAAAAAATACTTTCACCTCGCCTTTTTCAATTAAAGCCAAAGTTCAAAACGGTTTAATCAGCTTTTTCCAATTTATGGAAGATACCTATGCCTCAGCATCATCATTCCGCGTAGGTGGAGAATGGATCATTCAGCAAGATGCAGACCCGATTAAAAACTTTAAAGTTTCAGCTTAATACTGAGATGCGCAAAAGCTGCTGTTGATTTGGAATAGCTTTTTACATTGAGTTAATGACAGCGGTATTGGATAAATCCGGTTTTTCTCGCGATTTGATCATACAGCTTTTGCGCAGTTTCATTGTCCTGATGCGTAAGCCAATACACACGGTCACACTGCCGCTGATCACAATATTCTTTCACTTTCGCGATCAGCGCCTTGCCAACACCCTGCCCGCGATATTCTTCAAGCGTATATAAATCTTGCAAATAGGCATAAGGCTGCAATGTCCAGCAGCTCTCATGTTCTATGACATGCACGATCCCAACCACTTGTTGATCAATCACAGCTGCAAAGCCATACATATGTTCGCAATCAGCAGCATGTAACCTCTGCCACGTTCGCTCGGTCACTGCATCCGCCAACTGACTTTTATAAAATTTCAAATACAGCTCCCAAATCGGCTGCCATTGGTTTTTTGATATTTCTGTTAAATTTTTAATCTGTATTTGCACGTTTGATGTCTTTTTAAATGATCACTGGATTTTTATAACTGAAATAAAGCTTTTTGTGTTGAAAACACTGTATTTTATGCGCTCTTTTTAAACATGATGAGTCTTGAAAGAATGTTTTCTTATCTGTTTTATAAATACAATAGACAAATAAAAAGCCCGAAGATTCGGACTTTTTAACCATTCAGCTTATAGCTTTTCAACCAAGATCCGATCTACCTGCTTTAAACCTGTATGCTTTTCATGGTTCTTACGGCGAATCTTAATCACTTTGTCTTCTTGCAAATCTTGCAACATCAACTCTACTGCAACCATGGCTTCAAGCTCTAAGTCTGTGCCAATCCATTTCTGTTCACCAGCATCCATCAGTACAATTTCATCATTTATCTGATCGTAAAGGCTCATCGTTTCCTCACTTGGGGCAACATTGCACCCGTGGCTGAATACTGCATGAATGAATTAATTTTAAACCAATGCTTTAATTCATTCGTTACAAATCGTTATTTCACAATTAAAAAATATATTTAGTCTCTGCAATAAAAAACGCCCCTTCTCTGGGGCGTCTTTTTTACGGTTAATCTTTATAAATTAAGCGGTAATTTCTTTCACAGCAGCAACAACAGCATCAGCAGTAATACCAAAGTGTTGATACAAGTCTTTTGCTGGAGCTGATTCACCGTAAGTCGTCATACCGATTACACGGCCATCAAGACCTACAAATTTCCACCAGTAGTCTACATGCGCAGCTTCAACAGCAACACGCGCACGGACCGCAGCAGGAAGAACCGCTTCACGGTAAGCAGCATCTTGTTTTACGAATTCTTCAGCACATGGCATAGAAACAACACGTACACCTTCAAGCTGTGCATAAGCATCCATTGCCAATGAAACTTCTGAACCAGTCGCAATGATGATTGCTTTCAATTCGCCTTTTTCTTTTGCAAGTACATAACCGCCTTTCGCAACATCAGCAATTTGATCTGCTGTACGTGTTTGGAATGGCAAGTTTTGACGAGAGAAGATTAACGCTGTAGGGCCTTCTGAACGAAGTAGCGCAGATTTCCAAGAAATAGACGCTTCTACAGTGTCACATGGACGCCAAGTATTTAGGTTTGGTGTACCACGTAAAGATGCAATTTGCTCTACAGGTTGGTGTGTAGGACCATCTTCACCTAGACCAATTGAGTCATGGGTATACACATGAATTACACGCTGTTTCATCAATGCAGACATACGTACTGCATTACGCGCATATTCCATAAACATCAGGAATGTTGCTACATAAGGAACGAAACCGCCATGAAGTGCAACACCGTTAGCAATCGCAGTCATACCGAATTCACGTACGCCGTAATGAACGTAGTTACCCGCTGGGTTAGATTCAACGCCTTCTGCGCCTTTCCATAAAGTCAGGTTAGAGCCTGCAAGGTCAGCAGAACCACCTAGAATTTCTGGAAGCTGTGGTGCAAATGCTTGAATGGCATTTTGGCTAGCTTTACGAGTAGCGATTGTTTCAGCTTTAGCATTTACTTCAGCAATATAAGCATCCGCTTTTGCTGCGAAGTCAGCAGGAAGGTCACCAGAAAGACGACGTTTTAGTTCAGCTGCTTCTGCTGGATATTTAGCAGCATAAGCAGCAAATGTGTCGTTCCAAGCAGATTCAGAAGCAGTACCTTTGGCTTTTGCATCCCAAGCTGCATAAACATCAGCAGGAATTTCAAATGGACCTTCAGTCCAGCCTAAAGCTTCACGAGTCAATGCAATTTCGTCATTACCTAATGGCGCACCGTGGCAATCTTCTTTACCTTGTTTGTTTGGCGAACCTAAACCAATAATGGTTTTACAGATAATTAATGTCGGTTTTGCAGTTTCAGCTTTTGCTTCAACAGTCGCCGCACGGATTGCGTCTGCATCATGGCCGTCAACTTTCAGTACTTGCCAGCCGTATGCAAGGAAACGCTGTTCTGTATCATCAGAGAACCAGCCTTCTACTTCACCGTCAATCGAGATGCCGTTGTCATCGTAGTAAACAACTAATTTACCTAGACCCAAAGTACCAGCCAATGAACATGCTTCGTGAGAAACACCTTCCATTAAACAGCCATCACCTAAGAAACAGTAAGTGTTGTGATCTACAACTGTGATGTCTTCTTTGTTGAATTGAGCCGCTAAAGTTTTTTCAGCAAGTGCAAAACCTACAGCGTTCGCAATACCTTGACCCAATGGACCTGTCGTTGTTTCGATACCCGGTGCATAGCCCAATTCTGGGTGACCTGGCGTTTTAGAATGCAATTGACGGAATGATTTCAAATCTTCAATAGACAGGTCATAACCTGTTAAGTGCAATAGCGCATATTGCAACATAGAGCCATGGCCGTTTGACAATACGAAACGGTCACGGTTTGCCCATTGTGGGTTTGCAGGGTTGTGGTTGAGGAATTCACGCCATACCACATCAGCAATATCTGCCATCCCCATTGGAGCACCTGGATGTCCTGAATTTGCTTTTTGCACAGCATCCATTGCCAATACACGAATTGCGTTTGCAATACGACGTTCGTTAAGCGGGGTTGTCATAGGTCAGAGTCCAAACAAATGGTTTAAAAGAGTAAGATGAATAAGAATTCAAAGATGCGCATATTGTCTTAAAAAAAGCGGAATGGGTAAAGCCTCAGGGGCAAATTTTCGCTAATTATTCCTGTACCACCTGTATTTTGGGCGCTTATTGCTCAATTTCAAGCCCATGCATGTCGTTTATTTTGTATACAGTGATCCTTTTATATGGCGAATCAATGACAGCGCAATGCATATTTAGAGTTTTGTAAAGAAAGCAAATGCTTTATAACTGATAAAAGTCCGATACATCGAATGGAAATCGTGAATAAAATAGCAGCCAAAGCCGATCCAGATAAATAGCCAATAGAAATATGAAATATATTCAATAAAGAAACCTATGAATGTTTGTGAAACTCTAAGAGCATACTCATCCCTGTGAAATCAGCACTAATCCAATATACTCACGGTTTCACATTCAATACTTTAGATCCCACGACATGTAGCAGGTAAATTTCGCTGCGAAATATCATCCGAATGACAATTCCAAGCACCATTTAAACCATCTGGAATACTAAAATAGATCTGCTTTGAGCGAAGAGCAAAATTGACATCTGTTGATTTAAACGTAAAAACCACTGAACACGTTCCTGCCACATCAGTAATTTCACTACTCGCAATATATTTGGTACTGATACTTTTATTCAGCGCTGTATTCAAATCTATGCAACTTTGTTCTGCTGAATAATTTTCAATCAGTTTCAATTTATAGGATGAAATCATTGTTAAAACTTCAGCCACTTGCGCTCGAGCGACATAGCCATTGTAAGATACAGTAGCAATTGCAGCCAAAATGCCGATAATTGCCACTACCATCATGATTTCAATGAGTGTAAAACCAGACTGTTTCATTACGTTTCCCCATTCAACGTAATGACAAATAGGCAATTTGCGTACCAAGTCTCAAAATCCCACACTTATTGTGTTTTATTTTTTCAAATTAAACGAATAATTGTCGTTTACAGTCATATTCTGGCAGTTCATGACATTCATTATTGATAAATCTCAGGATATTGATTTGATTTTTTCTTATAATTAATTCACTTAAAATGCCACTTTAGGCATTTTAACGCCTAATCACATTGTTGCTTGTGCCAAAACAAAATATCTCAGTTTTATCTCATCATAAAAAATTAAATTGAGAAATCCATTGCTCATATCAATTTTTTAGATGCCTATATCAATTAAAAAGTCATTGAAATGAATTAATTTCATCCAATTTGGTCATGTTAAGCTAGTCCTAAACGCTTTCTCGATGTAACATATTGCGTCTTTAAATTTAACTGTGATAGGACTTATGCGCGAGTACGCTGTATTTACCTCGGAATCTGTAAGCGAAGGCCATCCGGATAAAATGGCTGACCAAATCAGTGATGCTATTTTGGATGCAATCTTAAAAGAAGACCCATATGCACGGGTTGCTTGTGAAACGCTTGTAAAAACGGGTGCGGTTGTACTTGCCGGTGAAATCACAACAACTGCAAATGTTGACTTTGAAGCGATTGTTCGTAATACCGTAAATGGTATCGGATATCATCATTCAGATCTTGGCTTTGATGGCTCAACTTGTGCCGTGATCAACATGATCGGTAAACAATCACCTGAAATTGCTCAAGGTGTAGACCGTCAAAAACCTGAAGATCAAGGTGCAGGCGACCAAGGTTTAATGTTTGGATATGCAAGCCGTGAAACTGATGTGCTTATGCCAGCACCTATTTCATATGCGCATCGCTTAATGGAAAAACAAGCTGAACTACGTAAACAAGGCAAACTTGCTTGGTTACGTCCTGATGCAAAAAGCCAAGTAACATTTGCTTATGAAAACGGCATGCCAGTTCGCTTAGACGCAGTTGTACTTTCGACTCAGCACGATCCAAAAATTACTCAAGCTCAATTGAAAGAAGCGGTAATTGAAGAAATCGTGAAAAAAGTGATTCCTGCTGAAATGTTCCATGCAGACACTAAATTCCACATCAACCCAACAGGTATGTTCGTGATTGGCGGCCCTGTAGGCGACTGTGGTTTAACAGGCCGTAAAATCATTGTAGATACTTACGGTGGTATGGCTCGTCACGGTGGTGGTGCGTTCTCTGGTAAAGATCCATCAAAAGTGGACCGTTCTGCTGCTTATGCAGGCCGTTATGTTGCTAAAAACATTGTGGCTGCTGGTCTAGCTGACAAATGTGAAATTCAAGTGTCTTATGCGATTGGTGTTGCAGAACCAACATCTATCTCGATCAACACATTCAATACTGCAAAAGTATCTGAAGATTTGATTATTGCACTTGTACGTGAACACTTTGACTTACGTCCATACGGTATTACTCGTATGTTGAACTTAATCCAACCGATGTACCAACAAACTGCTGCGTATGGTCACTTTGGTCGTGAAGGTTCTGATACCGCATTTACATGGGAAAAAACTGACAAAGTGGAAGCGCTTAAAGCATCTGCTGGTCTTTAATCTTAATAGATTAATTTCCCAAAAAAGCCTGCATTGATTGCAGGCTTTTTTATGGCCCGTATGTCCATAACTAAAACATCTAGGATAAAAATAACGAGTGTAAAAAATATTGACTAAAATTTACGCCTAGCTTATTCATAAAACACCAAAATAATTTAAGAACAACATCATGCCCTTTCCATTAGACTTAAAATTTATTACTGCAACTGAAGAACAATTAGGATTTAAGTTTCCAGAAAAATATAAAGTCAAAATGCAAATTGAAAATGGTGGCGAATTCGGCATTAGCTTTTCTAGCGCGGATGAATTTAAAGATGGTGATGACATCGAAGCATGGTGGCTTTTTCCCTTCCAAGACACCAGCGATGTGAAAAGAATAAAGCGTACGATGAATCATCTAGCCGCAGAACATCAATCCATCAGTGAAATTGAAGACTTCCCTGAAAACAGCATTGCTATTGCACATAACGGCGATGGCGATTATTTATTGATGCGTACGGTAGACGATACACAATTGGGGGAAGAAATATATTTATGGCGCCATGATGACAGTGAATTTATCTATCTACTTGTGACTTCAATTGAAGAATTATTTAGTCAAAACCCTTAACGTTATAAGCAGATATAAAGCCTTTTAAACTACAAAATAAGCTGGATAAAATTACACTAAATCAACAATTTTTGATCGATTTTTGAATATTTTTTCAGCTAATATAAATTCAGCCCATGCTACGGGCATAACAAAAAAAGGAAAGATCAAAATGAATAAATTACTTGTTGCTTTAGGTTTGGCTGCAACTGTTGCACTTGTTGGCTGTAATAAAGACAAAGCGCCAGAAACAGGTGCAACAACTGGTGAACACTTAGAAAACGCTGCTGACCAAGCAGGCCATGACATCGCAGATGCAACTTCAGATGCGGCAACTGCGACAGCGACTGCTGTTGATAATGCTGCAACTGCAACTGCGACAGCAGCCGAAAATGCTGCAGAAAATGCTGAAGCTGCTGCACACAATGCCAAAGAAGCAGCTAAAGACGCAACTGCTGCAACAGCAGGTGCTGTTGAACAAGGTGCAGCTGACGTGAAAGAAAAAGCGCAGCAATAAGCATTTTATAAAAAAAGCACCTTCGGGTGCTTTTTTACATCTGTATTTTATTCAACTTACTGTTTCAATCTATTTTTAACTTGAAATTTAACCGATGTCAGGTCAATCTTATGAGGTCATATAAATAACAAATTTAGAGAAAATAATGTCTTACTCACATCATGCCGAAAAACATTTTATGGAACGTACGGGTTGGCTACGTGCATCTGTACTCGGTGCAAATGATGGCATTATCTCCGTCACTAGTTTAATTATGGGCATGGCTGCAAGTGGTGCTTCTAGCCATACCTTACTCATTACATGCATTGCAGGACTCATCTCTGGTGCAACCTCTATGGCGGCTGGCGAATATATCTCTGTGAAATCTCAAGAAGACGTCGAAAAAGCAGATCTTCACATGGAGCATAAGGAACTACAAAAGAACCCTGAGCTAGAACTTAAAGAACTTACCCAAATTTATATTCAACGTGGTTTAGAACCACAACTGGCCCATGAAGTCGCAGTCCAATTGACGGCCCATGATGCACTAGAGGCCCATGCACGAGATGAAATTGGAATCCATGACAATACCGCAGCAAAACCCGTTCAAGCAGCACTCTCATCGGCTTTAGCATTTTCAATTGGCGCACTATTTCCGATGGTTGCGATCTTGATCAGTGCTGACATGCATATTGAAAAAACTGTTATGGCCGTTGGCGTGATTTCCCTAGCACTCCTCGGTGCTTTAGCCAGTTATGCAGCTGGCACTTCTATGTTGAAAGGCAGTCTACGTGTTGCGCTTTGGGGCATTGCAGCCATGCTTTTTTCTAGCTGGATTGGTTCTTTATTTAATGTAAATCCAGTTTAACGCTCGATTTATCAGTTTTTTATATATATTAAATCAATTATACACAGCAATTATTGTGTGATTTTTCAACAATATTCATTTTTACAATATATAAAAACCGTAAAATAGAGATACATTTTTTAAGCTTTTTTCTCCATGTCTGTTATTGCTGCGCCAGCCAATCGATCAAATGTATCGATTTGGGTGGCTTTTGTTTTATTAATTTTAGGTACCCTTGGTGCTTATCTCGTTGTAGGCGTTAACCAAGCATTGCTATTTTTAATTGGTGGTGCTTTGGGTATGACGCTTTATCATGCGTCTTTTGGTTTTACCTCGAGTTGGCGTGTATTCATTAAAGAACGTCGTGGTCGTGGCTTGCGTGCACAAATGATCATGTTGGCTTTGGCTGTACTGCTCTTCTTCCCAGCTTTAGGTGCGGGTGAACTATTTGGCAACCCAGTCAAAGGTAACGTTAATCCTGTTTCAATGTCCGTGATGATCGGTGCCTTTATTTTTGGTATTGGTATGCAACTTGGCGGCGGCTGTGCATCAGGCACTCTGTACACTGTGGGCGCAGGTAGCGCACGTATGATTGTAACGCTGATCTTCTTCTGTACAGGTTCACTGATTGCAACTTCACATATTCAATGGTGGTTTGACCTTCCCCACTTTGAGCCGATTTCTTTAGTCAAAAGCTTTGGTGTAGTCCCTGCACTGGCATTAAACTTTGTGCTCTTTATATTGATTGCCGCAGCAACAGTTTACTTTGAAAAGAAACGCCATGGTCAGCTTGAGGTTGAGCCGCAAGCAATGCAACACGGCTGGAAACGTTTTCTACGTGGACCATGGCCATTGGTTTGGGGCGGAATTATCCTAACTTTACTGAACTTTGCCACACTCGCACTTGCAGGCCGTCCTTGGGGCGTGACCTCTGCCTTAGCCGTTTGGGCCGCAAAATCAGCAAGTGTTATGGGGATTGATGTTGCATCTTGGGCATATTGGCAGCAACCTGCAAATGCCAAAGCACTCACCGAATCATTATGGTTTGATATCACGTCGATGATGAATTTCGGCATCATGCTCGGTGCCTTACTCGCAGCAAGCCTAGCTGGTAAATTTGCACCAAACTTTAATATCCCAAAACGTTCACTGCTAGCGGCTGTGATCGGTGGTTTGATGTTGGGTTACGGCGCACGTTTAGCATACGGCTGTAACATTGGTGCGTATTTCAGCGGTATTGCTTCAGGTAGTTTACACGGTTGGTTATGGTTAGTATTTGCCTTCATTGGGAACGGTATTGGCGTCAAACTACGTCCAATCTTCTTCCCTGGCGAACGTCCACAACCGGAAAAGTTAACAGGCTGCTAATTTCTGTAAATAAAAGCCCCTCATTGAGGGGCTTTTTTTTAATCTGCTAGTGCGGCTTTTAGATTACAACCATATTGCATGGTTTCTTGTGCCTGTTTATATGTGGTATAGCGGTTGATAATAAAATCATAAAATTGGTCTGCATTCGCAAATACCTGACTCAAATCTTCGTTTGCGGCATTTGGCAGTTTAACGTCTTTCACCAAGGCTAAGTTCACATGTCCGAGATGATACATTTCAGAAAAATAATGATTCATTACTTCGCAATAGGCAATTTTGGAGCTTTTTAAAGCGGTATTAGCAACAAAATGCTGATTTAAAGTTTTTAAGTTCTGAACATCTAAAGCGGATTGATCTGAAAAAGCCATACTTTCTACTTTTTTTAGTTGACTAAAATCGGCTGCTAGAGTTTGATTTAATTGTTCAAAGCGTTGTTGTAATCCCGCTGTATCGGCAACTTGATAACTTTTTGGATTGAATGTTTTCTTTTCTTGTTCATTTGCAGAACACGCCGTTAATGCCATTGTCGTCAGAATGGTCGTAACAAGAAATAATTTCATCAAAGTCTCACTTAAACAATCAAAAGCGCAATCATTATGCCCGAAATTCTTCAAATGATTTGAAATTAAATCGCTTTCTCATTCATATAACGCCAATAACGACGTGGCACATACTGCACATGTAATTTCATATTACGTCGGGCTTCAATATTGACACTTCTAAAATAATCTTTCCAAAGCTGATCATACAAAACCTCATCATCATCCAGTTCGATATTAAAGGATTGACTATGGCCTGATTGTATTTGCCTATCTATGGTTGTGGCATCCATATCCACTTGATGCACCTGTTTTAAATCATAATAAATGCCATAATTGCGTTTTTCATCGTAAATCAGCCAACGTTGATCTTGATAGCGTGATTTGAAATGCCGTTCGATCAAAGGCAATACATTGAAGTCAGGTGAGACTAAACTGATAAACAAGCCATCCTGACATTTTTTAAAGCGCACAAAAGCTTCCATTCGGTGCTTTTCACGCCCCACTTGCTTCGCCCACTGACTCATCCCTAATACATCAGCATGACCATAGTTTTTAGACACATCACGCTGTTGCTGGAACACATAAATCGCAAAATTAAAACAATGCTGAAAAGCCTGCTGCTGCTCGGATAAAAACGCATAATAAAACTGCTTCAAAGCACTTTCAGATGCTTTAAGCTTTAATCCTTGCCATACCCGCTGTGCTTGTTCATCGTGACTAGCCACATCAATGACTTCGGCGAAAAGACCTGCCTGCACTTGCCCATCTGTACAAATCTGAATGTCAAATTGCTTAAATTGAAAGGCCCGAAAAACACAACTTAACAATCCTGTCATCGTGCCATCAAAGACATAAATACTCACGACTGTATCCTAAAAACCGAAGTTCAATTGTGGAGAAATTTGCTGCGTATATTTCGACTGGCCACTTTGCAAAATCTGCTGTCTTATTTGATGAGGCTGTTGTTCACGAATAAATTTAGGTGAATCTTCACAGCGTATAAAATGTTGTGCTCTGTTGTAGGAAATACCCATACGTTTTAATTGGTCGATATGAATTTTACCAAAACGTCGTGCTTGAACAATTTTTTTAGCAGAACGCACACCGATGCCCGGCACACGTAAGATCATTTGATATTCAGCACGATTGATATCCACGGGAAATTGCTCGGGATGACGCAATGCCCACGCTAATTTAGGGTCAATATCCAATTCTAAATTTGGATGCTCTTCATCGACCAATTCCGTCGCTTCAAACCCATAAAAACGCATCAACCAATCACTTTGATACAGCCGATTTTCTCGTAATAAAGGTGGCGCAGACCCCACAGCTGGCAGCGCACGCTCCTCTTCATTAATTGGAATATAACCCGAGTAATACACACGCTTGAGCTTAAACTCTTTGTAATGACGGTCTGCCATCAGTATGACATCACGGTCAGACTCTTGATGTGCGCCCACCACCATTTGCGTCGTTTGTCCTGCGGGTACAAATTTGGGGACTGTACGTATTATTTTTCGTTCATCTTTGAATTGAATCAAACGATCTCGCACGATACCTAAGTCTTTTTGGACTTCGACATGACTTTTTTCAGGTGCAAATTTTTTTAAACCATCTTCTGTCGGCATTTCTAAATTAATGCTCATACGGTCGACATATAAACCTGCTTCGGTAATGATTTCCTGAGATGCCCCCGGAATGGTCTTCAGATGAATATAACCATTAAAATTTTCTTCTAAACGCAGTTTTTTTACCACCTGCAACATACGCTCCATGGTGTAATCCGCCGATTTAAAAATCCCCGAACTTAAAAATAGCCCCTCAATATAGTTCCGACGATAAAAATTCATAGTCAAATCGACCACTTCCTGTACCGTAAATGCTGCGCGCTTTACGTCGTTACTTCGACGGGACACACAATATGCGCAGTCAAAAATACAGACATTAGAAAATAGAATTTTTAATAACGAAACGCAGCGGCCATCTTCTGTATAGCTATGGCAAATACCGTTTCCAGTATTACCCAGACCTTTGTCTTTATTTTGACGCTTGCTACCACTCGAAGAACATGAGACATCATATTTGGCAGCATCGGCTAAAATTTGCAGTTTTTCACGGATACGTTCAGACATGGGAGAGTTTTAAAATTTAAAGTGAATACAGCACTATTTTAAAAGTATCCCCCTCAAAAGTCGGGTCATACATCATTAATACGACATGAGGTGTCGCTTAATTTTAAGTACAGCATTTTGTAGGCTCAAGACCATTTTGATAAGAAATAACGAATATTATTTGCTTAATTTCACTCGCTTGGGCAAAGTATTTAGAGTGATTGGAGTATGCACATGACTTTATTAGAAAAACTTGGCATCAAACACCCTATATTTCTTGCCCCAATGGCAGGTGTTTCTACACCTGAACTTGCTGCAGAAGTGTCAAATCAAGGTGGACTTGGTTCACTGGGTTTAGGTGCAAGCAGTGTTGAGAATGCACGTCAACAAATATTACAAACTCAAGAACTCACTGAACAACCTTTTCAGGTCAATTTTTTTTGTCATGACACAGTAGAACTCGATGAACAAGTTGCTGCCAAATGGATCATGCAATTTAAATCACGCTTTGCTCAATATAATGCAGAAGCTCCAGAAGCACTGAACTGTATTTATCCAAGCTTTAAAGATAATGACCATTTTCTAAACCTCTTACTGGAAACGCGCCCTAAAGCGGTAAGCTTCCATTTTGGTATTCCACATCCACATCAAATCCAAGCCTTGAAACAAGCGGGTATTTTGACTCTAGTTTCTGCAACCAACTTAGCAGAAGCTAAACTGATCGAAGCTGCAGGCATTGATATCGTGATTGCTCAAGGTATTGAAGCTGGTGGTCACCGTGGCATTTTCAATGAAAACTTTGATAGTAGCGTTAAGACACGTGACTTGGTTCAGCTCTTGAAACGCCATATTCAATGCCCCGTTGTTGCTGCTGGCGGCATTATGAATGGACATCAGGCCTATCAAATTATGGAGTTGGGTGCAGATGCTGTTCAATTGGGCACTGCTTTTGTGCAATGCAAAACATCAAATGCAAATGAAGCTTATCGCAAAGCATTATTTGATGCACCCATCACGCAGATTACATCAAGTATTTCAGGCCGCCCTGCTCGTGGCATTATCAATAACTGGCACACAGATATTGACACACCAACACGCCCGACCGTTCCGGCTTACCCATATAGCTATGATTTAGGCAAACAATTACATGCCGCTGCTAGCAAGCATGGTGTACATGAATATGGTGCTTTTTGGGCGGGAACCAATGTCTCTCAAATACGTGAATTGGAAGCACCTGACTTGATCAATCAATTGGTTTTAGAAATGCGCTTCAACTAAAACTCAGCTCTACGCGTCATTCAAACATGAATGCCTAAAAAAGCCCTCTAAAACGAGGGCTTTTTATATGTAATTTAGGCCATCATCGATGCACAATTCAAGAATTGTTTCAGATCATGTGAATCAAGTTAGTTAAATCTATTTCAAATAAATCCAGCTAATTTAAGTCGACCTACTTGGCATCAAATTGCACAGATCTATTTCGTATGGCTTTCAGTTACTTGGTTTCAAGCAAATTAACCTGATCAACTTGAACATCACTCATGATCTGACCATGATCAAGTAAGTGATTAAAATAGTTCTCGACGACTTTATATTGATCTGCTGTAGATTCAACTTTATACATATTTTGGCGGAACTCATTACTAGAACGTAAACCTTTGGTGTACCAAGCAATATGTTTGCGTGAAATTCGACAACCTGAATATTCACCATAAAAACCATATAACTCAGATAAATGTCCGAGCAATACGTCACGGACTTCCATAATACTTGGTGCCGCCATATGCTCACCCGTCGTCAGGTAATGTCCTATTTCACGGAATATCCATGGGCGACCTTGAGCTGCACGGCCAATCATGACTGCATCGGCACCAGTATAATCCAATACATATTTGGCTTTTTCAGGTGTATCAATATCACCATTGGCAATCACAGGAATATTGATCAACGATTTCACATCTCTAATTAAGCTATAACGCGCCGTATTCAGATACATATCTTCACGTGTACGACCATGAAGCGCTAATGCCGCAATGCCAGCTTCTTCGGCACGTTTCGCAACACGCATAATGTTTTCATGGCCATTGAGATAGCCCAAACGGGTTTTTAAGGTCACAGGCACATCAACTGCTTCGACCACAGCATCTAAAATACGAGCCACCAAGTCTTCATCTTTGAGTAGCGCTGAACCTGCCAATTTATTACAGACTTTCTTCGCCGGACATCCCATATTAATGTCGACAATTTGCGCACCATTTGCCACTTGATAGCGTGCAGCTTCAGCCAATTCAGCTGGATCTGACCCTGCAATTTGAGCAGAAATAGGCGCTATTTCACCGTCAAAATTGGCACGATAAAGACTCTTTTTACTCATGCGTAAGGTCTTATCTGCCGTCATCATTTCACTGACAGCATGACCTGCGCCAAAGTATTTGCAAAGGGTACGAAATGGGCGATCTGTAACCCCTGCCATAGGTGCCACCCACAGTTTTCTCTCGATGGGACGATCGAATAATTCTTGAATGACAGGATGTTGACTCAATGTTTTAACCTCTAGCTATATTTAGCAAATGATGCGCGAACCACATTCGAAATCTTCCAAGCCACTTTTAACAATGCTAAATTCAAATGTATATTCGCAAATTCTGTTGAGCGAAAAAACGTTTTATGGCAATGATTATGCAATTGAATGATGACAATGAACATCAACATCGTTCAACGCTTAAATTGAGGAATTTGAAGCTTCGGAATTGGACGGCAAATTTGCAATGCGATAGTTTAGTAATTCCAAACAAAAATTTCTACGCTTTTGCTTAAGAGTCGTTGAAAGTTATACATATACCTTCTAGCTAACACACTATCGATTCAACATCAGACTTTCAGCAGATCTGCCTGTACAGATGTTACTATAGCGGGATACTGCTAAAATCATTGAAAACTTAAACCTATAAATTCACATCAGTGAGTTGAACTTTATGAAAAAATTGAAAAGTCTCTCTTTTATATTTTTCGCTACCATTCTTACTGCCTGCCAACAACCCAATGACGAGGTGGCTGCAGCTGAAAGCCAAAACGCTGATTTAACAACGGAACAAGCGACTCAACAATTTGAGCAGTCAGATGCGCAAATCAGTCAATACCTTGATGTTTTAGATGCCCCAAGCACATCTATCAAGGAAAAAACACAAGTCTTATGTCATGACTACCCTCATGAATATAAAACCAACTATATGCCTGCCATGCTCAAACTCGCAGCCCAAGACTATACTCAAGATAAAATGTTGAACGATTTGAAGATTGCACAGGACTATTACAAAGAAAAACTCAAAATTGAATGCCCTGCTGAATAACCTCCGTTTCATCATGGCGTCATAATTGTGCGATAAATTGTTATTAAGCGAAAAGTGTGTAAGTTTCGCTGTAATAACAACGTAAATATACTTCCCGATTTATTCGGGTTTTTCTTTTTTAAAGTCTTTAAAATATTAAACGATATTTGAATGACACATATTATTTTGTGATGGATTTCAAGCCATTGATTTATTGTGATAAATTTTTCGTTAAAGTTCACAATCTAGCCACATAACAACCCATTTTAATTACACTTTTATCATGATTAATACATTAAGTTGTTTTTTCCCAAAAAATAGACTGAATATTGAATCATGAAAACTTTAAACAAAGTACTTTTCGCTACACTTATCTCTGCTGCTACAACTACATTTGCTGCTGAAGAACAAAAAGTTGAAGCTGCTGCATCTGAAGCTCAAACAATTGAAGTTGCTCAAGACGCAACTGAAGCGGCACCTGCTTCTGAAGCTATTGCAAAATAATTGAGCAAAAATTTAAAAGCCCACAGATAGTGGGTTTTTAAATTCACAGACATTTTATGTTTGTCACAGTATACAATCACTTTGACATCTGTTATTTAAAATACAAACGTTGAATTTGTCGTGCCCGCCGGTTTAAACCTAATATTTCTTTTCTTTGCAAAATATCTTCTTCACAAAATCCCAAGCGCTGGATTAACTCAGTCATTGCTAAGTCTGCATGTTCGATCAACTCGGCATCTTGTTCAGTTGACCAAATAACTTTTGAAGCTGTTAATTTTTGCTGACGTTTTGACCTTCTCATTTGCATAGTATAAAAGACTTTTGGCTAATTCACAAAAAAGCCCACCCGATGTGAGCTTTTTTGCACAGACTGAGTATTCATCATCTATTGGATTGAAATATAAATTTACTGAACGATGATGTTAAAGATTTTCATCCTTTGTGATCATCACTGAGGTTAAAATTGGAACTGCAAAACAAGGTAGTAATAGTAAGATCCAATATTCCACCATTGGTTTAGCCACAACAAAGTTTATAACGATTGCCCCCAATACCATAACTAACGCAATCAAACCTAAGAAACGACTGAAAAATTTAGCTGGCATAACAATCCCCTTAAAAAATTATGGATTTCAGCTAGTATATACCTTCATTTTTTATAATCTGTTGAAAATGATATTGGAATATTCATCTATTTAGCTCAAAAAGCATTCTTTTTCCAATCACCCTAACCAAACTGCTTGTTTTTACACGCGTAGATCTCCATAAATAGATTGACAGTCCCCTATGAGGCATATACATATTTATTCATTACTTATGTATTTTGCATAGTATACTGCTCCTGCTTTGTCGCCCCCATATGGCTGAGTTTATTGGAAAATATGAACAAAACTTTTTCGACCACATTATGCTTTAAATCCCTTTCTGTACTGGCTTTATCCATTGGCTTGACTGCCTGTGGTAATGGTTCATGGTGGAGCAAAGATGAACCCACTATGGAAGCGGAACAGATTAAAAAAGCCATTCCACCTCGCGTGAATGAACGTCTGTCATGGGCCAATGATATCTACGACATTAGTGATCAGCTCGGTATTCCAACCACGAAAGAAAATGTCTGTACGATTGTTGCTGTGGTCGATCAAGAGTCCAATTTTGTTGCCGATCCGCATGTGCCGGGGCTCGGTGAAAAAGCCGTTAAAGAAGTTCAAGATCGTCTTGAAGAAAAGTTTAAAGATAAATTGGGTGATAGTATCGGAGGTACGGTCGCTGGCTATTTCCAAGATGTGTTGAAAAATCAGCCGAGTCCTGAAGATAACTATCTCAGCCAAATGCGCCGTGTTCAAACTGAACGTGAGCTAGACGAGCTATATCGTGAAATTTTTGACTATATGTCTAAACATTATCACGTGAGTGCATTAACAGGCGCGGCGAAACTGGTTGGACAAGATATTGGTGAAAAGCTCAACCCAATTACTACTTTGGGTTCGATGCAAGTCCATATAGGCTATGCCAAAGACCACAAACGCCAAGGTGGAAATATTGCCGCACTACGCACAGACATGTATAGCCAATATGGCGGTTTGTATTATGGCATCCACCGTTTAATGATGTATCCGGCTGAATATGATAAACCGATTTATCGTTTTGCAGATTATAACTCGGGTCGTTATTCGAGTCGTAATGCGGCATTCCAAAGCATGTTGAATGACTTAACCCCTGCTGAGCTCGGCTTAGATGGTGACCTCTTACTTTATAATAAAGATGGTTCTCCACGTTCTGCAAAAAGCCAGTCTGAAACCGCGTTGATTGCCGTTTTTGCAGAAAACAATGTGATCGCGACGCCACGTCAAATTCGTTCAGATCTTAAAAAAGAAAAAGATCAGGACTTTGAAGATACTTTGACGTATAAAGCGGTCAAAAAGTTGTATCAAGAAAAGACCGGAAAAGAACCATTTTATGCCATGATGCCTGAAGTCGTAATTTCTGGGCCGAAATTAAGCCGTGATTACAATACCAATTGGTTTGCCACACGAGTCGATGGACGTTATCAAACATGCATGCGCCGCATCAAAAACCTAAAACTTTAGCCTTATTTGATTTTGACGGAACCCTGTGTAATAAAGACAGTTTTACAGGGTTCATCTTCTATTCCCTGCCTAAAAGACATATCGTGCGCCAAGGGATTAAAATTCTCCCTTGGATTCAAGGCTATTATCTTAAACTATATCCTGCACATGCAATGCGTCCTCGCCTATATGCCGCAATGTTTAGCCAAGCCAATCATGAGCAGGTTTTAAATCAAGCAGCGCAATATGCTGAATATTTGATGGCAGAACTCAATCCTTCACTTTATGAACAATTACAGCAACACCAAAAACGCGGTCATGAAGTCGTATTGGTTTCTGCATCCGTCGATTTATATCTTAAACCTGTGGCCAAAAAGCTCGGGGTCAAACTGATCTGTACTGAAACTGCAACCAATAACCAAAAACTGACTGGTTTATATGAAACCTTAGACTGTAGTGGTGAGCAAAAGAAAATTCGCGTTTTGGAGCAATTTAACCTTCAAGACTACGAGTATGTTTATGCCTATGGAAATAGCGATGAAGACCTCGCTATGTTCGAATTGGCCACCCACCATTTCATGAATGGACAGGATAAGCGCCTACCGGAACTCGACTAAAGTCGAGTGATTTAGTTTGTTTTATTAATCAAAGTTAACAATCACAATCTTAAATTTAAGTCGCTCTAATATATAACTAAATTTTGAAAATTCTGCTTTTATTTTGACCTTATAGTGTGCTATTTTTCTCATTAATTATAAATAATGCGGTCAAATATTAAAAGCGGGAAAAGAATATGAATCAATTCAATCCACCGAAATATGTCAAAGGCCTCCATATTAAATTTGGCGAAAATCCATTTGTACTCCTTGCTCAATTTGCCTTCTCAGCCACTCGCCAGATGTGGACGAAAGAAGAAATTGAATTGGTCATTCGTATGGCTAAAAAAGGAAATTATATGAATTTGATTAAGATCCTCAAATTACATATCAAAAAGTAAAATAGATATTTCCCCAAAGTTAATATAAAAAGGCCATGCAATTGCATGGCTTTTTTCCCGTAAATTTAGTGTAGCGTTTATTACTTTTTAAATGGAAATGCATATTTCACAATACGTTTTAGTACACTGCCGTACTGTTTCACTAAGCTTGCGTTGTTATAGTTCAAACCATATTTTTCACATACAGCCTGTACTTTTGGCGCCATTTTACGATAACGACGCGCAGGAACATCAGGGTATAAATGGTGTTCGATCTGATGGCTTAAATGCCCTGTCAAAATGTGAAATGCTTCTGAACCAGTAAGGTTTGAAGAACCACGGATTTGACGCATGTACCAATGTCCACGACTTTCATTTTCAAGTACTTTTTTCGGGAAAACTTCAACATCTTTGGTAAAGTGACCACAGAAAATAATACTAAATGTCCAAATATTACGAAGACCATTCGCCACTAGGTTCCCTGTAAGCACCGGTAATGCTGCAGGCCCTGCAATAAGCGGGAAGAACACATAGTCTTTAAATAATTGCTTGCCGATTTTGGCTTGCATTGGCTTCCATTCTTCTTTGGTCTGCTGTTTTGTTTTACGACCTTTGAAGTATTTACCCAATTCAAGGTTTTGAATGGCAACACCCCATTGGAACAATAAGCAAAATGGAATGCTATAAATCGGTTGTAATAGATAGCCCGGCTTCCAACGCTGTTCTGGGAACAAACGAACGAGACCATAACCAATATCATCATCCATACCTTTAATGTTGGTATAGGTATGATGTTTAAAATTGTGAGTTTGGCGCCAGTTATCTGCTGTCCCTACGATATCCCATTCGTAGGTCTGACCATTGAATTTAGGATCATTCATCCAGTCATATTGACCGTGCATGACATTATGACCCAATTCCATGTTTTCCATGATTTTGGCAAAACCTAAAAGACCTGTACCCAAAATCCACGCTGGCGGAAACCAGCCTGCAAACAATAAAGCACGACCCGCCATAGATGAATAACGAACTGTCGAATACACTCGGCGAATGTATTTCGCGTCTTTTTCACCTAAGTCATCTAAAACTTCTTGCTTAATGGCATCAAGCTCACGCGCAAGTTCGTCTAATTGCGATTGGGTTAACTCACGGTTTTTTGGATTTTTAAAATATTCAATTTTTACAGGCATGTTCATATTTTTTCTACCTTATAAATCAATAACAAGATCTGACTGTGCTGAGTTCACACAAATTTTGAGTAAATTACCCGGCTCTGTATTTTGGCTACCATTGACCATATTTTTAGTCGAACCTTCTACTTTGTTGCAGGCACATTTATTACAAATGCCCATACGGCAACCGTGATTAGGTTTGATATTTTGCTGCTCAAGACTTGCTAGAATTGATTGGCCTTTTGGAATACTGACGGTTTTATTGGATTGCGTAAGCGTGACATTCACAAAGCCAATATCATCCGTTGCGATTGGACTCATGCTAAATGCTTCACTCATAAAGCACTGTGCATGATCAAATAACGCTTCGGCCTGAGTGACGAAACCCGATGGACCACATGCAAACACAGTACTGTGCTCAATGTTGTCAAATTGAGCAGCGTGAGAGGCATTTAATCGTGGATCAGCAACATCTTCTTGGGTAAAGAAAATTTGAAATTTAAAGTTTGGATATTGATTTGCCAAAGCTTCGAAGCGTAATTTGAATGCAGCATCATCGTGATACTTAACCCAATACATTAACTGAATTGGTTGCTCCGCAATTTGCTTAGTTTTGCTCATCCCTTTCAACAAACTCAACATTGGCGTAATACCACTACCCGCAGCCAATAGTAGCAAGGGTGTAGAATTTGACACCAAAGTCATATCACCAAAAGGCTGACCAAATTCTAAGATGTCACCAACTTGTGCTTGTTCTACCAGCCAAGTACTCACAATACCCGTATTCACTTTTTTTACGCTAAGCAATACGTGTTGATCATCTAACTGAGTCAAACTATAAGTACGTTCGTAACGGATACCATTTACACGAGCAAAAACAGGATGATGCTGACCAGCTTTACCCATTTTAAACAAACGGTTCACCTGTATAGTTAGGCTGACCATCTCATTTGCTGCATTTTCTTTTTGTACAATTTTGCCGAGTGCCTGATTACCAGACCATAACGGATTAAGTTTCTGCAACCAGAAATTCACCGCATTGACGTCTATAACACTGTCTTTGAGTGCGTTTAAAGGCTTTTTCGCTTTTTCGAGTACATGCATAATCAAATACAAATCATGGGAGGTTTTTTAATTATTATACACATGTATATATATTTGTATATACACTTGTACATTTAATCGACATTTTCACAAAAGCTATTAGCAGACGCTATAATATGTTAATGTTTTTAATCTATTAAAAAATATGACTCAGTCTGCACAGACGAATATGGTTAACATGTACCAGGAAGAATTACATTCTGAAGCTGAAACTCCACTTGCAGTTCGCACTGTAGGCCGTAAAGCAACGATTACCAAGGAAGAACTGTTTCAGGCAGCGCTTAATTTAATTGGTCCACAAAAAAGTATTTCATCACTGAGTTTGCGTGAAGTTGCACGTGAAGCTGGCATTGCTCCAAATAGTTTTTATCGTCACTTCAAAGATATTGATGAATTAGCCATTGAGTTGATTGATCGAGCTGGTGGTGTGTTACGTCAAATTTTGCATGAAGCACGCCTTCAGGCATCACGCCAAAGCAGTATTATTCGTAGTTCAGTTGAAGTATTTATTCAGCAGCTAGATGCCGATGAAGGCAACTTAAGCCTTTTACTTCGTGAAGGCTATACTGGTTCGCATTCCTATAAAAATGCAGTTGAGCGTCAACTTAACTATTTCCAACAAGAATTAAGAGAAGATTTAATCGTGCTTGAACGTTTAAATCAAAGTAAATTGGCTCATCCTGACATCGTGGCACGTGGTATTACCCAATTGGTGTTTAACATGGGTGCAAAAGTCATTGATCTACCGACAGAACAACGCAAAGAAGTTGCCGAACAAACCATGATTATGATTCGTATGATCCTGGAAGGCGCTCGCCATTTAGACGAAGCACAGATTCGCTAAAAGTTAACGGTCAAAAAAAGGAGACGTTCAGGTCTCCTTTTTTATGAGCAAAATTTATTTTTCTAATGCTGTAAGTACTGCATGACGTGTAGCGCTGTCTGTTTCGGTTGCTCAAGTGGAAACATGTGCCCACCTTCAACTACACTATAATCTATACCATAGGTTTTCTTCATTCCGTCAGGCAAACCTTGTTTATAAAAATGGCTGTTATCTGCAGTGATAAGGTGTACAGGCATTTGAGGGGCTTTTCGTGGAGTACGCCACCACCATGCAGGTACTGTACGGAAAATTTGCGCTTCCACGGCTTTTGGAATGCTGAGGGTCACGCCACCGCGTTTTTCATCAGTGCGAACACCTTGTGCAAAATAATCCTCAAAACATTGCGGATCAAAACTTTTAAATAAACGATTATTCCGTAGTGCCGTATAGGCTTCATCCAAATTTGGCCAATGGTCATTACGCTTCAATGTAATTGCCGCTGGGGTAATTTTATCGACAGCTTTGAGCTTTAATTTTTGCATGCCCTCAAAAATGGCGGACTTAGGGCCGATTACGAAAGGTGGATCCATAATAATCAGTTGTGAAAACAGGTCTGGACGTTTATAAGCCGCCATAAGGGTGACTAAAGAACCAAAAGAATGCCCAAGCCCAATCACTTTTTGCTTTGGAAATTGGTGCTCGATATCTGCTATGACTTGATCAACCAAATATCGCCAGTCTTTGGTGATAGGATAGCGCTCATCCATACCAATCAGCGGAATCGCCTTCACATCAAATTGCGGTGCAAAGTAGGATAAAAACTTTCGATAACTTGCAGCAGGAATACCATTAGCATGGGTAAAATGGATCGCGCTTTTCACCTAAAACTCATCTAATCAGCTGATGATGACCCATCATAAAGTGATCTATACGATTTAAACAGGACTCAATGAGTTTATCTATATGACCCCAAAGTCAATTTGCAGATTATTTTTGTGAACCAACCATTGATTGATTCGGTAAAAATGTTGCGCCACAAGTGGTTTTATCTCCAGCAACCACAACACCTCGCCCCTTTACCGTTGTACTTTGATCTGCCGCTATCGCAGCCACAGTCGAATTACATTTCGGGCAATAATGTTTCATACCGTTTAAATGCACCGCAATACCATTAATCACAAATGAAGGTTCACATTCTGAAACTACACCACCGTGTGACGTTTTACTACCTAAGGTAATTAAGGATTTCATATTTTTATTTTCTTCTAACGAACTGCTGAAATTTGAAGCATTTTAACGGAACTGCCCTCAACTCGCTAGCATCGACGTATAAATTTAACCAAGCCAAAACTTTACTTAACTAAAGCATCAAAACACGACATTAAGACAGTTCGTGAACAATCATTTGATTATGATGCTATCGCTATATGCCCGAATACATTTAATCATTTCACTTTCATAATTCAATCGACATCAATAACGACAACTTATGTCGCGATGCCGATTCTTTTATTAATTAAATCTTGTATATTGGGTATAGCAATGAGCATGAAGCGTAGCGCCCTATATTAACAATTTCAGTATTTAACTGAACTTCGAATCAGAACAAGGTGTGTTTCTACACCATGATTAACTTCAGATCGTTCAAAGATTGAAAACATTATTCAAAACCATTTTTAGTAAATATTTAGACTCAATACGTAGCACAACTTCATATAAATAGCGCAGATAAATAAAGCATAACCATTCTATTTTCAGGAGGTTTTATGATTTTAATAAATGACTTTGATTTAACCCAACCGCAAAAAGTCATCGTGTTAGACCATACACTGGATGACACAACACTGTTAAGAGAAATACTCGCCTTGTGTAAGACTGCAGACTCAGAGCTCATCGTGGCGGAAAGCAAAGAGGCAGATTTAGTCTTACGCTTATTGCCTGAAATACATGCTTATTGTGGTGCAATCGCTTTAAAACAGCCGCTATGCAATGACATTAACTTTGATTTACTTACTGCTCATTATGCAACACGCAGCCAAGCAGACCGATGTACGATCCAAATTCAGTTAGCAAAAAATCATCCGGACTATACAAAGCTCGAAGCCATATTTTATATGTTGGATGAACATGAAGACTTTGATCAAGCTGTAGAATTGCTGAAGAATAGTTACTTTTTTTATGCTGATGTCGACAATTTAGATTAAAAATAAACAATACAAAACTTATATTTAGCGTAAATCTGTCGTGATTAATTTTACAGTTATATTTTTAGCCATAAAAAAAAGCACCCGAAGGTGCTTTTTGAAGATTCTTAACTTATGGCTTAACCACTACCATAATTTGAATCGCTTCTGGTGTAACCGCCAGACCATCAAGCAGTGTTAAACCTTCTTTTTGCAGTTTTTGTAAACGTGCAATTTCGTCTTCACGAATACTTGGGTTGAACTGCTTCAAATAAGTCAAACGGTCAATTTCATACTGCCATTTGCTACCATAGATTTCTTTGGCTTGTTGTTTAAAGCCCGGTAATGCACCACGAGCAATTTCAAGCGCTTGCGTATAACGCTGTTCAATGACATCACGACGCGCCTTAACCACTTGGCGGCAACTGTTACCATCAAGATGATGTAAATAAGGACGTAAAATTTCAGGTGCAATTTTTTGCGATAAATCCTGACCTTTTTCACTCAGTAATACACGAACCAACTGTTGTGGCAAACTTGACGGCAAATTCAATGCTTTTGGTGCAACCACATCGACTTTAAACCACACTTCCATTAACACAGAACCTTGTGGTAAAGCTGCTGATTTCAATACAGCAACGTTGGTACTACCAAAGCTTTGTGTATTAATCATTTCCATCACACTTTCAGTGAATGGATGCTCAAGTGTTAAATACTGAGCATCTTCACGAATCTGTGCTTGGTCACGATAGAACGTCGCCGTCATGCCTTCTTCGTCCAAAGTTAGACCTTGAACTTGCATTTGATCCGTTGGCTTGATGATCACAGTACCATTACTTTGCTCATCAAAATCAATGTTTGTAGACGCCATGAAGCGCTTCATAAACATTGGCAAGGTTGTATTGTCGTCGTAGTCTTCAAGTGCAGTCACAATTTCTTGCGCTACAATTGGACGGCAAGAGTTGTACTCAAGTAAACGGTCACGACCTTCTTGAAGTTCAGCTTCAAGTGCTTCACGTTGTACACTCACCGCTTCGAGCAAATCTTCAAACTCTTGGCCTTTATCTGCCAACAAACAATCTTTCAGATTGACGATAAAGTTTTCTTGTAAGGTTTGCGCAGTCGGCGAGATATTACAGAAAATATTTAATGCTTCGTTATACCAACGGAACATACGCTCTTGAGCAGTACCAACCAGATAAGGTACATGAATTTGAATACGATTTTCTTGACCAATACGGTCTAAACGACCAATACGTTGTTCAAGTACGTCTGGGTTAGCAGGTAAGTCGAATAACACTAGGTCAGATGCAAACTGGAAGTTACGACCTTCAGAACCAATTTCTGAACATAGTAAAATTTGCGCACCGTATGACTCTTCAGCAAAGTAAGCTGCTGCTTGGTCACGCTCTAATAAGCTCATGCCTTCATGGAACATCGCAGTGCGAATACCCGCATGCAAACGAAGTGCATTTTCTAAAGACTCAACCACTGGACCACTACGTGCAATCAATAACACTTTTTTGTGTTTCAGGTCTGTACGCAGACGTTCCATCAACCACATCACACGTGGATCTGTTTCCATCCACGAGCCATCAATCTGCGCTTCTTCAGGCCACATTTGTTCACGTAGCTTGCCATCTTTAGACCAGTTTTCTGGTGCAGGTAATGGCGCAGGCTGACAGTCACGACCTGGGAAGCCTTGAATCGCTTCACGTGTATTACGGAATAAAATACGGCCTGTACCATGACGGTCTAATAATTCGTGAATGGCACGGAAGCGTTGTTCTGGCTCGTCAGTAATTCGATGACCTAATAGGCTTTCAATCGCTGCCAAATGCCCTTCTTCGAGTGGTAGATCAGACATGAGTACTTCAGCAATTTTAGCTGTTTGGTGATACTGCTCTTCTTCATCCAAGAAACGATCAAGCGAACTAAAACGTTGTGGATCGAGCAGACGTAAACGTGCAAAGTGACTTTCCACACCTAATTGTTCAGGCGTTGCGGTTAATAACAAGACACCCGGCGTTTTTTCAGCAAGTTCTTCAACAAGGTCATAACGGTCATTGCCGCCTTCTTCTTCTGACCACATTAAATGATGAGCTTCATCGACTACGAGCAAATCAAACCCAGCTTCAAGGGCTTGTTCACGCAAGTCATCATGGTCGATCATCAAATCGACACTCGCAATGATGCATTGTTCAGTTAAGAATGGGTTGAGGTCTGGATCGTGTTCTTTAATCGATGCTGTACGTGTTAGATCAAATAATGAGAACTCAAGATTGAAACGACGACGCATTTCAATCATCCATTGATATTGCAATGAATCAGGTACTAAGACCAAGATACGTTCTGAACGACCCGTTTTAAGCTGCTGATGAATAATCAGACCAGCTTCGATGGTTTTACCTAGACCCACTTCATCAGCAAGTAATACACGTGGAGCAAAACGTTTACCAACCTCATGCGCAATATACAGTTGGTGTGGAATGAGACCCACACGTGAACCTACCAAGCCACGTAGAGGGCTAGACTTCATATTGGCTTGAAGAAGCAGTGCTTCGATACGCAGGTCATACCATTCTTTATAATCCACTTGGCTTGCAAGCAAACGATCTAATGGTTTTGCTAACTGAATACTTGCACCAATACGTGTTTCATTCAGTGCTTTACGCTCTTCAGTACCATCGGCAAGTTTACGTACCGCGTTATAACGAACCACGCCACCACGGTCTTCAAGCGATTCGACAATCCAAATTTGACCTTCTTGGTCTTGGACTTCGTCATTTACATTGAAAACAATACGAGATAAAGGTGCATTGTGACGGGCATAGACACGAGTTTCATCACTTTTCGGGAATAAAATGCTGACCGATCGCTCATCAACATCAATAAGAACACCTAAACCCAGTTCCGTTTCTGTATCTGATAACCAACGTTGACCAATAGCAAACTGCTGCAATTTTTCCACCTTTTTCTCAAGTTCGGTCTGAAAATATTATGCTCAAACTGTGAACGTTATTTGAGCAAAAATCTAGACCATAAAGCAATATATTTTGACATAAAGCCCACTAAATAGTGAGCAGAATTCTTAGGGATTTAAATGATTTTCCTAAAATGGGACAGGACAGTGAAATTCCACTGTTTGCTCTGTTTCAGGATGGTTAAAACTTAAACGCTCAGCATGTAAACATAAGCGCGGCATCAGCTTCTGTTGCTCAGGTGTTGCATACAAAGTATCACCAACAATAGGATGACCTAAATATTGCATATGAACACGAAGCTGATGGGATCGACCGGTAATAGGAGTTAACACTACACGTGTTACGGCTTGACCCTGAATCTCAAAATGTTCAGTGGCTTTCCAATGCGTAAGTGCAGGCTTATTATGTGCAGGATCGGCAATATGCAGTGGCGGATGTTCTGGGTCATACACGACGGGTACATCAACAGTACCTTCACCTTCGAGCGTACCCGCAACCAATGCCTGATATGTTTTTGAAGTTTGACGTTCTTGGAACTGGCGTGAAATTCGATTTTGCCCTTGACGGGTTAATGCAAAAACCAAAATACCTGAAGTATCACGATCCAAACGATGGATGAGCAAGGTATTCGGTTCAATTTTTAATAATCGATTGATAACACAGTCTTGTAAATCTGCTGTTTTTCCCGGAACTGTGAGTAAACCTGCTGGTTTATGGATCACCATAAAGTCAGTGTCACGATGTATCAGGTGTTCGGTTAGAAAATTACTCAAAGTTCAATCCAGTTCTGATCTCGAAAAACAAGGCGGCAATAATAAAAAGCTTAGCCAACAATTACAATGCACAAAGGCATATTTCCCGACGTATTTTCCGATTTAGAACAAAAATAATTCCAATTGGCTTTGTTTAGTCTGTACTGAGTAATTTTTCTAGCAATGCTTTTAGACTTGCATCATCTAAAAAGTCTTCATAACGAATGTTTGCACCATTGGCACGCCACAACCCAATTAAGCTGACCATGGCAACGGAATCGAGTCCATAACTGCGTAAATCGGTTAAGGGATCTATTTCCAATGCGTCCATATCTAACTGCTCTGCAATAGCCAATAATATGCCTTTGGCTGACAAAACGAATTCAGTTGGTGCTGACAGATTCCAAAGCCGCATCAAATTATAACTACTCATATGATGAATCCCTTGGCCTGACATGGAGTCCACCCACTGAATATGCTGTTCCTGATTACTCAGCACAATTGCGTCATCAACGATACAGATTTGCTCTGTTACGCTATATAGATGCGGCAAGATCTGTTTCAGCATAGGCGTGATTTGCCCTGCAAAGATCAGCTGCGGGTGTGTTGTTGCATATTCACCAAGTTGCTGCATGCCTTGAAGTAAATCATCACCATATAAATCGACAATTGGAATCTCTAAAGCTTTGGCTTTATTGGTCAGTTGGATCAAATTTTCCATCAACTGCGTATCTTGTATACCCTGCTGCATGCGTAAATTTTGTAAGCCAACCAGTACCAATACTGACTGTGTTGATGACAGCTGCCATTTTGCTTGAGATGGTGCAAATTGGATTTTTTTAGGCATGGGATAAAGCATACAGACTCGGTACATAACTCAAGTTGGAACAATTGATATGCTAACGCAGAATCATATCTGAAAGTGACTTTCGGCTACTGATAATTTACTTTTTGGTCAACTTTAAACTTATAGATTTTTTTAATTCTATTAAGTTTATTAGATAAACCTAAGTTTTGGTTTTATTCAAATTCGGATAAAAAATAATCTTGTAAATATTCAAGTGATTTACCCTCATACAGCAAAGAAAAATCACCATCGTGCTCTTCTAAACTTGAGCTGCCATCAATAACACCTAATACATTACTAATTGAATCAATCATTACTTGTCGTAAGATTGAGAAAAAAATTCTCTTATGTTCGTCTGGCAAAGTATTAAAAAAACTTATTGCTTCAATAAAATAAGGATCTTTTATTTCTGATGGTGAGCAGTCTGTGAACAATCCTTTATAAATTTCTAGGTTTTCGTTAATAATTCCTTTTTTGAGCAGATGAGCTAATTCTTTTGAGTCCATACCTTTCCCTTTATTTTAGTTTCGTATAACAGCCATTTTTTTTTAAATGAGCATAAAAAATTTTCAAATATAGATATTTTTCTTCAAATATCATTTTTTTATTTTACGATAATTTCTTTAATATTCTTTTCATCCCCAAACAATATTCGAGATACATCAATACTCATCATTGTAAAATATATGTATCGCTGCAGCTCATCCCTAATATACATCGCATCAAGAATTACATTATTTAATGTAATTCCTAAATCAGTATATTACATAGCATATAAAACTAGCACTGATAGTACCCTAATAAACCCTGATACTTCAAACGACAAGATTTGCTGGGCAAGTTTCTTAAATGTTAATGCTGACAAGAGCAGTACTCCTGTCAGCTTATCGTGTTTATTTCTGAGGTTCGACATTCAGTGCAGCCAAAGGTGGTGACATCGGATGTACCGAAGGTTCACCGCCTGCAACACGAGACAGAGGCAGCCACTGTGCAAGTATTGGATTGGTTCGATCAAATAGTGGAGTTAACTTTAATTCAGAAGGTAACAATTCACTCAAAGAGCTCATGCTTTCAAGTTTAGCCAAAGCCTTGATGCTATCTTCAGCCGCATTACCTGTATCCACTTTGGCAGCCACAGTCACAATACTGACTTGCTTTTCATCTTGATTAAACATCAGCCAAGCACTGGACAAACCTAGCGCCTGCGCTTGCTCTCGCAAAGTCGGCCAAACCTCTTTTAGCAGCTGATCTAACTGATCATGCTGTGTAGAAAACCGTTCAAAACGCACAACATGATGTGATGTTGCTAAGGGTTTAAAATCATGAGCACCAGCAACACGCCAAATATATCGCTGTACATTCAAGAAAATGGACGGCTCCAAAACTTTACATTCGGCTCAAATTCCAATTCTTCACTGGTGAAACGCTCATAATCTTTTACATTTTCCCAAGTATCAAATAAGTAGCGTCCACCAGTCCAAAGCGCACCACTAAAACGGTCAAAACCAAGTGGCATATATTTATGGCGCATGCCCGGACGCACATCCATGCTGCGACGTTCAATTTCCTGCATATTCACTAAATCATGCATCTTGATTTCACTTGCAACCGGGAAGTCTGAAGTAAACGCTGCTTCTGCCTGAATCGGGCCTGTTTCGTAGTTGAGAATCGCCATATGTATCTCCTATATTCGTTGTGGAGTTGTATAAATAATTGCTCTCAGCCAGTGCTGAATCAGCTGTTAAACCCACTTTATCGAAAATAAATTCTTGAAAAAGACCTTCAAATTTAATTTACTTATTACATCGTGTAATTAATAAATAGAAATATTATGCTGCGTCACTATGATGATCTACAAATCGGCAGTCTTGAATTGTTTTGTTTAACCGTGGAAAAGAAAAGTTTCTCTGCTGCAGCAATTGCAGCAGGCATTTCTCCTGCCGCAGTCAGCAGAGCGATATCACGCTTAGAAGCAAAATTTGGGGTAAAGCTATTTGTCCGCACTACACGCCAACTTAAAATTACCGATGCTGGGCAGCATTATTATTATTTTTGCAAACAAGCCCTTAACAGCCTACTCGAAGGTGAAATGCAAATCAGGGGTGAACAGGAACACCCCATCGGCTTACTGAAAATTAGCGTGCCCACAGCTTATGCACATTATCGTCTGCTGCCTAAAATGGCTAAGTTTACCGAACTGTTTCCACATATTAAGCTCGAGATTCATGTCAGCAACCATAATGTAAATTTAGTGACTGATGATTATGACATTGCGATTCGCGGTAATGAGTTAACCGACTCTGGCTTAATTGCACGTAAACTTGAAGATGCTGCATTATGCATTGTGGCTACACCTGAATATTTGAAAAGGCACCCTGCACCTATGAACATCCAAGACTTACAGCATCACGAATGTATTTTGTTTGAATTACCGAGTTCAGGTAAGTCTGGACCGTGGTCACTCATGGATGCAGGCAAAAAAATTATGGTTGATGTCCAAGGAAAAATTACCTGTAAAGATGATTATCTCTCGACCTTAATCTTAGCTAAATCTGGTGCAGGACTGATGCAGGTCTACCGCTTTTCAGTGGAGCAAGAATTACAAAGCGGCGCGTTGGTGGAAGTTCTCAAATCTTATAGCCAAACAACTCGGCCTTTTTATTTACTCTATCCAAAGTCTAACTATCAGTCTTCTAAACTCAAAGCATTTATCAATTTCATGCTGAATGCTTCGGCTCAATCTTAGAAAATTTCGATTTAATGCTATGGGCGAAGTTCCTAGACATTTAAATCAAAATAAAAAAAAGCCCAACATATCGATTGGGCTGAATTATCTATTTCACTCAAGATCATGCTTAGTTTTACTGTTCCAAAAACTTCTCAATCGCCTGCTGTGCAATTTCTGCATCCTGAAAAGACTTTACTCCAGACACGCCCATCGCACCCACCAACTGCCCTTCGTACAAAATCGGCTCACCACCTTCCAACATTCCCGAAAAGGTATCCATAGTCAAAAACCCCATCTGGCCACCTTTAATAATGTCTTCAAATAATTTTGAAGGACGGCGACTAATCGCAGAACATTTGGCTTTTTCTAAGCATAGATTTGCTGTCATTGGCGATGCACCATCCATACGCTTCATTGCCAATAAATTGCCTGTTTCATCCATTACCGCAATGCTGACATTAAAGCCATTTTCTACTGCATAAGCATGTGCTGTGTTTAGTAAAAATTCTGCATCTGCCAAAGTTAAATAATGCTTGGTTTTCATTTAAAAATCCTTTTCTTAAAAAGCCGAACTTAAAACAACAAAAAAGCCCACAGCAGGCTGCGGGCTTTATTCTAAAGCAGAATTTACTGTTTTAAATGAAAATTACTTCATTTCGGCAAAAACTTCTTTCGCCATTTCAATGGTAAATGCAATATCTTCATCGCTATGCGCGCTTGAGAAGAAACCTGCTTCAAATGCTGAAGGCGCTAAGTTTACACCGCGCTGTAACATGCCGTGGAAGAAAGTACGGAAAGCATCTACATCACATTTCAAAATTGAATCAAAACCAGTAATTTCAGTTTGATCAGTGAAATAAATACCGAACATGCCGCCCACTTGCTGGGTAAAGAACGGAATGCCCGCTTCGTCTGCAGCTGCCTGTAAACCAGCAAGCAAACCTGCCAATTTTTCAGTCAAAGTTTCATAGAAGCCCGGCTTACGCAGATGTCTAAACATCTCAATACCGGCACGCATAGCCAATGGGTTACCAGACAATGTACCTGCTTGATAAACCTTGCCAAGAGGTGCAATGCATTCCATCACTTCACGCTTGCCGCCAAATGCACCCACAGGCAGGCCAGCACCAATGATCTTGCCTAAAGTAGTCAAGTCAGGCGTTACGCCATAATGCGCTTGCGCACCGCCAAGACCGACACGGAAACCTGTCATTACTTCGTCAATGATGAAGACAGAACCATGTTCATCACATACATTACGGATCGCTTGTAAGAAACCGTCAATCGGTTTCACCAAGTTCATGTTGCCTGCAACTGGCTCGACAATTACACCTGCAATTTCTGAACCGAATTTTGAAAAGCATTCTTTAAGCATCGCAATATCGTTATACGGCAGTGTTAAAGTGTGTTTGGCGAAATCAGCTGGAACACCTGCAGAAGTCGCTTCACCCTCACCTTTAGTAAGTAGGCCAGAACCCGCTTTCACTAAAAGCGAATCTGAATGGCCATGGTAGCAGCCTTCGAATTTTACAATCTTGTCACGGCCGGTGTAGCCACGAGCAAGACGGATGGCAGTCATCGTTGCTTCAGTCCCTGAGTTGGTCATACGAACCAATTCAATAGACGGCATAATTTCGCAAATAATATCCGCCAAAGTCGTTTCATGTACAGTTGGCGCACCAAAACTCAAACCATCAACAGCCGCGTCTTGAACTGCTTTGATAATGTCGGGCTGAGCATGACCTAAAATCATTGGGCCCCAAGAGCCGACATAGTCGACATAGCGTTTTCCGTCTACGTCATAGAGATATGCGCCTTGCGCTTTTTCAATAAATACCGGAGTTCCACCTACACCATTAAATGCACGTACAGGAGAGTTTACGCCGCCAGGAATATGCTTGCTGGCTTGTTTAAATAATTGTTCTTGCTTAGCAGATAAGCTCATAAAAATTCTCTACTTATTCAATCTAAAAAATAAAATTAAGCTTGTTCAGCAAAAAGCTCAGACCATTCATAAACACGACTGCTGACAGCAGACATTGAACGACCTAATACATCACTAATCACAGCACAAAGATCAGCACCTGCTTCAATGACTTCTGCTGAATTTTCTACAGTTAAACCACCAATTGCACAAATAGGTACATTTAGTTTCGCTTTGGCTTGTTTTAGCGTTTCTAAGCCAATATTGCCTGCTTCAGGCTTAGTTTCAGTTGCAAAAATGGCACCAAAAGCCACATAGTTTGCACCGTCTGCAATTGCCTGCTCAGCCAGTTCTAAAGAGTTATTGCAGCTTCGACCGATCAAAACATTTTTAGGTAAGCGTGCTACAGCTTCAGCAATTGAACCGTCATCTTGCCCTAAATGGACACCCACACCATACTGAACTGCAGTTTCGAGATCATCATTAATGACAAAAGGCACTTTGTACTGATTACACATATTTTTCATGTATTCAATTTCATAAGCCTGATCTTCCTTTGCCACTTTTTTACGACGATATTGCAAAACAGCAACTTCATAAGTTGCCATCGCGCCTTCAAGCTTGGCTAAAAGCAATTCGATAGGATCATCATTGGTAATGAGGTATAAACCACGCATAGTTCAATCACAACTTAAAACTTTTGAATATTATAACGATTAGGTCTGTGAAATGTTGCTTGGGGCATAAAATTTTAATGCTTTGCTGCTGAGAAAGTTATATTCCTTTTCACAGGACTACTTATATAAATGTTTAATTAAATTTTCTGTAGAAAATGGCAAAAAATACCTATTTTCAGGTATAGAACAAAACTGATACAAATTATTTAATAGTGCACCAGAAGAACTCAAAACGCAGCGCATAAAAACACAACACTTTTATAAAAATAAAAATTTGTAACCTATTAGACTTTTTGGTGCTTGGTAAGAAACGTTTTGGGGAGCGTTCAGAGCATCAAAAAGTCTAGCCTATTTTATAAAAGTTTTTATTGTTATATATTTCAAACAATAGACTTTTCTAAGGCCATAAAAAAAGCCTAGAGAAGGTCACTCTAGGCTCGGAAAACTGGGGTTTATCGACTATTCATGTTTTAGATAAGAATTAAATAAACAATATGAACATTATTAGACTAATCACTCTAATTTTGCAAGTCATTTACTCAAAAAAATCACACCCATATCCATAAAAATTAAGCGTTTGATTAATAAACAATTAACTATCAATCTTATCTAAATTACGGTGTTTTAAGCTTAAGTTCCCCTTCACAATATCAGACAGCATGCGCCAATCGGAAATAAAACTGTACAAAGGTTGCTTGAAACTAGCTGGCTTATTTTTTTCAAAGAAAAAATGTCCGACCCATGCACAGGCATAGCCTGAAACCAGGCCATAAGCAAAATACTTCGGTTGTCTTTTTAAAATTGCTTTTGCAAAGAAATAGAGTCCTATACTGCTGCCTGTGGCATGTAAACGTCGGCTCATGATATTTCGATGTTCAGTCAAATAAAATCGATAAAATTGCGAGTAGTCACGAATAGGCAACTGAAATTCGGGCTTTAAATCTCGATTAAACTCGGGTTGTACTTGTGAATTCATTTTGTGCTCATCCTGAACTTATTTTAATCAACATAGCTCAAAACTCGCCCACTTTAAAGGCGTAAAATTTTATTTTGTTCCAATGAAAATTGAACTATTGTGAATTATACAATTGATGGAAAATCCATTTTTAAAACTTTTCTTTGGCCAAAATCAGCGCTTTCAAATCAGTCAAGTCTTACTTCTCAACTGTTTTTCGCTACAATCGAAACGCGTTTAGCTCATAGAAAATTTACGTACGATTTAGTTTTTCATTTTTATAAAAATTTAGAGATCGCTTCATGCCAGATTATGAAGTTGTAACATCAGGACAGAAAACCATGGTTGAAGTTGAATTAAAGTTCCAGATTCCAGAAGCACGTCGAACTGCATTATTAAAAGCACTCGATCCAAAAAAATCGGAACAAATTCAACTTAAAGCTAAATATTTTGATACCCCAGATCGAAAAATGGCACAGCAGCATGCAGCTTTGCGTCAACGTTTAGAAGGAACGCGCTGGATTCAAACCCTGAAAGCTGCAGGTAAAAGTCACATTGAACGGTTTGAACATAACTTAGATTTGGGCGAGCATGAACAAGCCCCTGCCCTAGATTTATCGGTCTATGCCAATGAAGCTGATGTTCAATCGGTTTTAAAAACCACTTTAGGCGATCAGCAGGATTCGTTACAACTTCAGTTTGAAACAGATATTCTGAGAACTTATCGCGTCATAGAGTTTGAAGACGCCAAGATCGAAGTTAGCTTAGATGTCGGCTGTATTCGTAGCAACAGCACAGAAACAGAGGTTCACGAAGTTGAATTTGAACTTAAAAGTGGCTCTATTCAATCGCTTCTAGCCTTTAGTTTTGAATGGGTTAAAAAGTACCATTTGTGGTTAGACGTTCGCAGTAAAGCAGAAATTGGTAACTTGCTGGCATTGAATCAAACTGTGAGTCCAGCAGTTGAGGCTAAAGAATTTCAACTCAGTAAAAAAGATACTGCCGCAAAAAACTTACGACTTTTAATTGCACAGGAAATGCAGCACCTTCTGCCTAATATTGCCGCAATTTCTGCAGGCGTTGCTCAGCCTGAGCACATTATACAAGCTCAGAAAGCACTCCATCATTTACAATTAACCATTTCGCTGTTTAAAGATTGGAACAGTGATATCGTTGAAAAATGGGCTGTTCAATTGGGTGCATTTAAGCAGCAATTTGAACAATTACACCATTTTGAACACATGCAAAATACCTTGGGTGGCTTTTTACAAAACCCAACGACTTCAGAAAATTTAACCAAAGATATTTTGTATGCCAAAGAGAAGTTAGGCAATTTAGTTAAATCGACTCAAAATGTGCATCATTATCTTGAGCTTTTAATGTTTAGTTTGAAAGTGGATGCTGCACCGCAGCAACACGATTTTAAATGGCATGCTCAAACAACCCTGCAAAACCAATATAAAGCCCTTCAAGAGGCTTTAAATGATGCCGACATTAACAATTTTGAAAGCTTAGATGTGCTTTCTCAGCGCATACAAGAGCTTAAATTTAGCTTCCCAATTTTGACGTCTATTTATGATGTAAAAAACTTGCAGAAATACAGTAAAGCGCTCAATGATGCACAAATCGCAGCTCAGGAATACCAAGTCCTTTCCTCTTCTGCACAATATATTCAGCAAACAGAGCTGGAAGCAAGCGATTGGTTTGTTCTCGGCTGGTTAACGGCAAAACTAGAGGTTTATGCTGATAAGCTATTAGAAGCGACAGAACAATTCCTTGTGAGTCGAAAACTCATTAAGTAAAATCAAAAAGGGAGATTCAATGAGTCTCCCTTTTTATTTGCATCCCACATTGTCATATAGATATTCATTTGTTGAACATTCAGATTCAAAGTCGGCTAATTTCAATTCATCATTTCTTTAGTTTGACTCAGTTACATTGAAATATTTTGAGAAGCTATTATTTTTGTTTTCTGGATAAAAACTTTTAAAATAAGCTATCTGAAAAATTAGATTCAGGGTGGTTTTATGTTGAATAGTCACATACCTGTAATTCATCCCCTATTTTCATTTTCACTTATATTTATCCTTTTCCCATTACTGAGTGCTTGTAGTGAACAACATAAGCCTGTGCAAAGCACCGAATTAAGGCGCACGGCATCCTTACAAGTAGAAAAGCCGCTTTCTCCAACTCAAAACTTTGATCAGACACGACGAACCTTTAAAGTCCTGCGCAATAATAATGAGGACTATGGTGATGAGTCTTACCAAATCAAAACCGATGCTGGCACACTGAGTATTTACAGTATGAACTTGAATCCGCAGCAAGGTCAGCTACTATCCAGCGTCAAGTCTGGAGAATGTCTAACTCTATCGAGTCAAAGTGACAATTTAATTGCGGTTGATGGTTATATCAGTGTGATGGAATTGGGCGACATTAAAATTCATCCCTGCAAATAAGCGTGAAAAATTGTTTTTGTATAACAGTCATTCAAAAAACTAAGAAAATTGCCTTGAGGCTACGCTGCTATTGGGGGTTTAATTCATAATCCATACTGATTTGACCTTGTGCTAATAATCCCCATGATTTCATCGCATTACTCACCATACGCTGTAATTGCGTCAAGGCCATACCATCACGTGCTTGTATGGTCATCCCTTGCAATAAGGTCATATAAAAATCAGTCAATTGCTCTGCATGAGCCAAACTTTCAATTTCCGAATTTTGCACGCCTATAGCGAGCCGATCCATAATTTTTGTTTTGGTATAGGCACGACGTTGTTTGAGCTGTTCTTGTACGGTTTGGTTTTGCTGTGAACAATTCATTGTTGCCACCACCACCATACAACCTTTAGGTTTATTGGCTTGTACCAAATGCTGAATACTGTCATATAGGTACAATTCCATCGCAATTTTAGCCGTTTGACCTGCTTGTAGAATTTTTTCTGCAGGCTGAACTTCGTGTTCACTATAGTATTCAATACATTTTTCAAAAAGCGCCGTTTTGTCGCCAAATGTGCCATATAGGCTAGGTGCCGTGATATTCAAAGCTTGAGTTAAATCACTGATGGACGTTCCTTCATAGCCAAATTGCCAAAACAACATCATCGCCTTTTCCAAGGCTTGCTGTTCATTAAAACATTTAGGTCGTCCACGCTTCTTGACCGAATCGGCTGGATTAGCGTGCTGATTTTCTTGCTTTGAATCATTCATCATAAGCTAACATTTATATTTTATAACGCTCACTAATAAAATAATTGACGCTCACAATTTAATCAAATAATTTATTTTTATAACAGTCACTATTAAATTAAATAATTAAGGTGTAACGCTATGAATCCGCATGCTACAGCTTTAAAACCAGATAAACAGTTGACGCAGCAGCCTGATGAATCTTCTCCCAATCAAGGGAATTGGTTTGCAATCCTCACGGTTGCCATTACAGCTTTCGCACTAGTCACCAGTGAGTTTTTACCTATTGGTGTGTTAAATGCCATTGCTCTTGATTTAAAGATTAGTGTAGGTACCGCAGGTTGGGTGATTACCCTCCCTGGCATTATGGGTGCGGTCGCAGCGCCCCTGCTTTCTGTTGCTGTGAAGCAACTTGACCGTCGTATCTTACTGATTGCCTTAACCGTGATTATGGTCATTTCTAATTTTATAACTGGCTTCGCAGAAAGCTTTGCGCTGTTGTTGTTTAGCCGTTTTCTATTGGGTATTGCTATCGGTGGATTTTGGGCAACAGCCATAGCTTTGAGTGGACGTGTCGCACCCAGTCATCTCGCCATTGCCAAAGCCACTGCGATCGTCATGGCAGGAGTTACCTTAGCGACGGTTTTAGGTGTTCCATTAGGTACATGGCTGAGTGACTGGTTAGGTTGGCGTAGTGCGTTTCAAATCATTGCAGCGATTGGCATCATCATTTTAGTTTTAGAAATCAAATTCCTCCCAAAACTCCCACCCACTTCGGCTATTCGATTTAGTGATTTACCCGCACTGATTCAACATGATAAATCACGTAAAGGCCTGATTATTATTTTATTAATTGGTTTTGCTCATTTTTCTTCTTATAGCTATCTCGCCCCATTTTTTAAGAATCATGCAGGCTTTGATGCGACCACCATCAGTTCATTATTATTGATCTACGGTATAGCCGGTTTCTTTGGTAATTTATTTGCGGGTTATAGCAGTAACATCAATGTCCGCTATACCCTTGCTTTTGTTGCCTTCAGTTTTATCGTAGTATTTTTTAGCTTCCCACACTTTGCAGTTCATTTATTCGGTGCATATCTTTTAACCGCATTATGGGGTTTCGCCTTTGGGGCATTTCCTACAACGGCCAATATCTGGATGTTTGTACATGCCCCTGAAGCTGTTGAAAAAGGCATGCCATTGTTTATTGGTATTTTCCAACTCATGATCGCGTGTGGCTCACTGTTTGGCGGCTATATTGTTGATCATTTTAATGCCAATACCTTATTGTATTCAGTGATGATCTTTGTCGCATTTGCCATAGTGGCTATATTCACTTTAGGGCGTGGATTAAATAACCCGAAGCTTCCTTGTACAGCAAACTAAGTACACGCTCTAACTGATATCGTCAATACATTTGATTAACGATATTTCCCAAAGATTTTCCACGTATTGTTATCTGCTAATGGGTCACTATAGCTATCACTACGAGCTTTACGTGGTTTATCACGGGCATCCACCAATTTAAAGTCGTTTTCGACACTGAGTACAATGCCATTCACATAAAAACGGGTACGGGTGTATTCACTTTGTCCATGTTGAAATACATAGGTTCTGAGGTCAATAAATTCACGGTGTGCGACCAAAGCTGCCGTGTCATCGCTGTCCAGCCATAGTCGCATCGCTTGAATTTGATCAGCTTCAAACTGCCCACATTTTTCAACTAAGCTGGCAATACCACGAAAGGTTTTAGATTCTTTCGCACGTGTTTTGTTGATTCGAATACGATCCACGTGAAAATAAAAAAGCGGCAGATTCAAATGACTCGGCAAATGAATTGCATCAAGGACTTCATCTTCCATAAAGGGCTGAAATAAGTCCTGAGCACGTTCAATTAAGCCAGTCCACTGCGCATAATATTCGGCTACTTCAGATTGTGTACCATAATAAATGGGCAGCCCTTCTACATTGGCTAAGGTTGAGGGCGGCCAAACATTTTGTCGAAGTAATGCAATATCACTTTTCAGACTTTGCACTGCGATTGCATCTTGCATGGGGTATTCCACTTTACTTAGGCTATTTTTTTAGATTAAGTCAAAGGTTTAGTTTCTGCAAGGCTTTGCCTATAATACTGTATTAGATTTTTATGCTAGGACACATTCATGGTTCAAAAGATTGAAGCTACTGATGTAACCGAAGAAGAAGCGTTGAATGCAGCTTTCTTTGAACGTGCGGATGAATTTATTAAACAAGCCAATGAATTTTGTCGTGTTGAAAAGGGTTCTCAAGTCAAACCGGCAGAAATGCGCGGTCAAGTGAGCGCTGCCATGTTATTTGGTACCGCTCGTTTTAATACTTGGGTTGCTGCAAATGGCTTCAAAGATGGCAAAGAAATGCGTGATGCCAAAGATCAAGTGATGTCTTATATTCTTCAACAATTTCAAATGATGCTTGAAGATAATTATGATGAATATTGCGAACAGTTTGAAAACTATCTTCGCTTCCGTCATAACGAAGAATTCCATGCAAATAAGCATGATCACGACCACGATCATCAGCATTAATCAAAAGCCCTTCGGGGCTTTTTTTATACAACTTCTCTTTCACAAAGCTTTGATTTAATATTTAGTCATAACGTTGTATTTTCATCATTCATGCTATTTTCAGTGCCTCGCGTATTCGAAAATACAATGAAATACGCAAGAAATGGACATGGTTTTAAGGACAAGGATAGCAATGCAGACGCTCGATTTTGCCATCGTGGATTCACATATACATCAATGGGATCCATACAATACCCCACATGCCGCTTCACTTGCCGTGAAATTATTGGGTAAACATCCCTACTTGCTCGACAAAATGATGCGCTTAGTTAAGCCGCAAGAGTTAATTGACACAGTTGGTTTGACCAAACATGTGACGACACCGTATTTGCCTGAAAATTATAAGCAAGATGCAGGACATTATCAGGTCGATCAAATCGTACATGTAGAAGCGAGCTGGCATGACCATAAAGGTAAAGGGGTAGTTGGTGAAACCAAGTTCATTGAATCCTTAGACTTTAACGCTCAAAAAATTAAACTTGGCGCCATAGTCGGCACTGCAGACCCATGTGACAGTAGTTTTAAGAAAATTCTTAAAATGCATAAACAAGCCTCCCCACATTTTCGTGGCATACGAAAAATGGCAGCTGTACATGAAGACCCAAAAGTTCATGCATGGACCAATGAGCCCCATCTCTATACCAATAAAAAATTTATGAAAGGTTTTGAAGCTCTTGCTCAAATGAATTTAAGTTTTGATGCATGGGTTTATTCAGACCAAATTCGTGATTTAACCGCTTTAGCACGTGCTTTCCCTGAAACATCTATCGTTCTGGATCATTTTGGGACACCTGTCGGTGCCTTTGGACCTGTCGGCTCACATACAGGCTTAACCCAAACTTCACGTGACAATATCTTGTTTCGTTGGAAAGATGATTTAGCTGAACTGGCAAGTTGCCCAAATGTTTATACCAAAATGTCTGGATTATTCATGCCGGTGCTGGGTCATCAGTTTCATAAAGAACAACGCCTTGCATCCAAACAAGAGATTTTCGATTGCGCCTTTCCGCTTATTTCTCATGCTCTACAATGCTTTGGGAAATACCGTGTGATGTTTGGCTCTAACTTCCCGATGGATAGTGTGAGTGCATCCTTGGTGAATATTATTGACGCCTTTTCAGATGCGGTCGCGAGTTATGATCATGATGCACTGACTTTAGTCTTCCAACAAAATGCCCGTCAGTTCTACCGCCTATAAGTTCGTTAAGATAATCTTACAATCAAGTCATACAATGCAGCTCAAAAAAAATCCTCCAGATGGAGGATTTTTTTATTAAGTTTATTTTTGAGTAGATTTTACAGCTTGACCATATTGGTCAGCCATCACCTCAACCAAACGCTCAGGTTGAATATATTTTTTGATGACAGCATTAACATCCGCTTTGGTCAAACTAGCAATGCGTTGATCACGCTTTTCACGATAGTTTAAATCACGACCTTTTTCTAACTGTGGAATCAACATGCTATGAATGCGACGGTCATCTTCAAGTGCAGTTAAACGCTTTTTCAAAATACTGGCTTTGGCTGCTTCTACTTCCTGTTCCGTCACGCCATTTTTCAATAAGTTTTGCAACACTTTATGAACAGACTGAGAAACTTGTGCTGATTTACCCGCAGTGTAGTTTGCATCAATACTCAGTACACCTGAATTCACCCATTCATCAAAATTAATGTCTGCACTAAAACCATAAACCAGTGCATTCTTTTCACGTAACTCTTGAGCTAGACGTGAAGACAACTGTGAATCACCGAGTATGTGGCGTAATACTTGTAACGCAGGAGAATCGGTATGCTCTACACCTACAGGTAGAGTCATAATGGCTTGGTAACTACCAAACTCACGCTGTTCAGACAATGCATGCACTTTCTGTGCAGGATACGCTGTAAATGTAGACTCTAAGCGTTGATATGGCTCGCTGGTTTTCCAATCTGCAAATTCTTTTTTCAGAATTTTTTCTATTTGCTTGGTATCAAAATCACCTGTTACCGCAATTTGTGCGTGCTGTGTTTTAAAGAATTTCTGATGTAACTGCTGCACTTGATCACGTGTAGCCGACTCAATTTGTTTTTTCGCAAGTTCAGGTTCGAAGTGATAACGAATATCCCCCGGCTGATAGATCTCAACAATACGCGACAGCGTCATTGCAGCAACGGTATCCGGCTCTGTATAAGGTCGATCTAAACTCGATAAACTTTGTGCTTTGATTAAATCAAATTGTGACTGTTCAAATGCTGGTGCTTTAATAACATCAATGACATATTGCAAAAATTCAGCAAATTTTTCTTTGCGAGCAACCACTTGAATCATCAGGCCATTATCATTTGCACTGACCGTTGCACCACCACCAACATCAATAATTTTATCGGCAATTTGCTGTAAGCTTTGATCTTTAGATGCACGGAACATGAGATAAGCTGTCAAATCTAGCAACTCACCTTTATTCATTAAGCTTTGCGCTGTACCAAAATCCAATGCAATCGTAGCATAGGTCTTGTCGTCACGTGTTTTAGTTGGAAACAATGCATACTGAATGCCGTTTTTAAATTTAGCGCGCTGAATCTGCTTTTCTTTCTGATTTAAATATTGCTTAGACTCTGCAACATATTGCTTCACTTCAGCACGATAAACACTCGCGTCTTTCAACGGCTCTTCTGCAGGCACTTGCTGATCTAAAGTTTCAGCAGGTTTCGACGCAGCCTGTTGCTGTGCTTTCTTCTGGTCTTCAGGTGTTGGTAGAATATTTCCTGTGACACGGTATTCAGGCTTTAGAAAATCCTTATACACTTGATTCACGTCGCTTACACTCAGCTTTTGTACTTTATCTAAGTCTCGGAAATATTGAGACCAGTCCCCGTTATAAGCCACAGTATAAGAACTGAGACGTTCGCCAAGAGCCGTAGCGCTATTCTTAACATTGTCAGCCATATTTCGAGTCAAGCTTTTAACACGGTTCAGTTCAACATCGTTAAAGGCTTTGTTCTGCTCCACACCTTGTGCAAGACTGGTTGCCACTTTGTTTGCATCATGACTTGGGCCATATATCGCCCCCATAAACACCAAATTAAAATCTTTATCTAACCATGTGGTCGATTGAACTGCGGTTGCTGTCCCTGTTTCCACCATGCTTTGATACAAATGCCCACTTGGCTGTAAGGTATACAAAGTTGGAGATACCGCCAAAGCAGTTTTAATCGGTTCGACTGCACCATTTAAATAAATATTAAATTTACCAAAGTCACTACCCTTATGAACAGTAAATTCGCGTTGCTTTAATTTCGTTCCATCTAATTTAGGGACTTTGGCCTGTTCAGGAATTTGACGTGCGGCAATTGGGCTAAATTGTTGATCAATTTGTTTTAATACAGCCGCTTTATCAAACTTACCAGAAATCACCATCACTGCATTATTTGGCGCATACCAACGGCGATAGAACTGGTTTAATTCGTTCATATTGATCGATTGAAGTTCTTTCAAATCACCTATCGGTAAGCGGCCTAAAGATTGATTGCCATAGGCTTCTTTTAAAACTTGGTCGATTAACACTGAAAATGGCTGATCTAAACGAATTTCACGTTCACGCTTAACGATATCAATTTCTGTCGGTACAAATTTTTCCTGAAGTACCAATTTGTCCATCCGTTCTGCTTCTAAATGCAAAACTTGATCGATTGAACTTTGTTCAGGACGAATCACATTGGTGTATTTCGTTGAATAATAATCAGTACTGGCATTGGTCATCAGCGTGAATTGGTCTAAGCGACGCTGAAATTCATCACCCTTGACATTTTCAGTGCCTTTAAAGGCCAAATGTTCGAGCAAATGTGCCAAACCACCTTTGCCCGCAGGGTCATTTAAAGAACCCGTGAAATACACCGTATTCATAAACACTTTGCTTTCTTTATCGTTTTGCGCCAAAACCACACGAAAACCGTTATCTAATTTATATTCTTCAATGGTTTGTTCAGTTTTAACCAATACAGGTTGAGCAAAGAGGCTTGTACTTAAACCTGCAAAAAAAAGTGAAAGCGTTAAATGTTTAATACGCATGTAATTCAAGTGTCCTTTATATTTAGCATCGATCAGCGTAGTGCTGTCGATCAGATTGGTTTTGATTTTATGCTGAGCTTTTCAGGATTAATAGTTACTTTTTATTAAATACATGCCGCAGATTTCGACAGCATGTATTTGATTTATGTTCAGATATAAATGTCCGACTGCATATACAAACACGCATAGCCTGAGATTTCTATCCGGTCATTTTCAAGCATTTGACAGTGTAGTTCACCACCACGACTTGATGCTTGATATGCCAAGATCTGACGTCTTTGTAGACGTTCTGCCCAAATAGGGACGATTCCGGTATGAATAGAACCCGTAACAGGATCTTCATTGATGCCATTACCCGGTGCAAAATAGCGTGAAATGCAGTCATATTGCTGGGCTGCCGCAGTGATTGCAACATCAGTAATCGTACCCGGCGCTGTAATTGCGGTGCGGATTTTGCCGAGTCGTTTTAAAATTTCAAAATTCGGTTGTTCATCCAAAACCTGTTGAGCCGTTTCGTATTCCACGATATACGCCTGCGCATTCAGATAAACCTGCTTAAAAGGTTGACTCAACCCTAGACGTAGCTCTTCAGGATATTCGCTCACGACCTGTGCCCGACGCACAGGGAAATTCATCAGAATTTTTCCATCTTCAGCTTTATTTACGCTAAAAATACCGAGATTTTTGACATGAAATTGGATGTTTTTTTCTACAGTATAAAACTCAAAAAGCACATAACTGCTGGCCAATGTCGCATGTCCACAAAAATCCACTTCAGTGGTCGGCGTAAACCAACGAATTTCATAATTGCTGCTGTCGATTTTTTTCACAAATGCAGTTTCAGACAGATTATTTTCCAAAGCAATCTGTTGCATCAAGTGTTCATCTAACCATTCATCCAACACCAAAACCGCCGCTGGGTTGCCTTTAAATAACACTTGGGTAAATGCGTCCACTTGATACATTTTCATTGATAGAACTCCTGATTTAGTGATTTATATTAAAGGCTTTTGAAAATATTTCATGCGTTATATGCTATGTAACAACACTTTTTAATAAAACATCTAAGTTTTAGATGCACTTAAATATAGGTACAATTTTGAAAACGCATATTCACCCTGTTCCTTTAGAAAAATCATACCGACTTTTAAATCACGGACCAACTGTGCTCGTCTCTGCTCAGGATCAAACCCATACTGGTGTGATGACTGCAGCATGGGCATGCGCCTTAGAATTCAACCCAGCAAAAGTGACGGTAGTACTGGATAAGTCAACTAAAACACGAGAGATTATTGAAAATTCAGGCTATTTCGCCTTACAAGTACCGACACTGAAACAACTCAAACTCGTCTATGCACTTGGCATGATGAGCCAACGTGATGCGCCAGAAAAATTACGCCAATGTGGCGTGGAATTATTTCAATTTAATCACTCAGATATTCCTGTAGTTGAAGGTTGTGCTGCTTGGCTACTGTGCAAACTTATTCCTGAGCCGCACAATCAACAAGCGCACGATCTGTTTATTGGCGAAGTCATTGCTGCCTATGCAGACGACCGCGTCTTCCGTAACGGACATTGGTATTATCATGAAGTAGAAGATGAATGGAAAAGCCTACACCATGTTGCTGGCGGGCACTTTTATACCATTGGTAATCCTGTATCTGTAGACGAGACACCAGACTAAAATAGCGCTGTGAGATATGTCGTTTATCTAGGGCTAAAAATGGATAATCATCAGTTTTGAGCATTTTCATGCTAACTTTAACTTAATTTTAAATATTGAATGAATGGATATGGCGTTTAAAATACATACATTGGATGTCAAAAATTCACTGCAAAATTATATTTGGCTGCTTGAACACACCGAAAGCCATGATGTCATTGCGGTAGATCCTACTGAAGCTGCCTTAGTCGAGCGCTATTGTCAGGAACATCAACTCAATCTCACACAAATTTGGTTAACGCATTGGCATAAAGATCACGTCGGTGGCGTACCGGAACTTATTCAGGATAAAAACATTGCCGTTTATGGTCCCCGTGCAGAATTGAGCCGTATTCCATGGGTGAATTATCCTCTCGATCATAATGACCGTTTTGAATTTCATGGTCTTGAAGTTGAAATAACAGCAACGCCCGGCCACACCCTTGGTCATATCGTATATTTTATCGATGACATTCATACACTGTTCTGTGGCGACGTATTATTTGCTATGGGCTGTGGACGTGTATTTGAAGGTACTTTTCAACAAATGTACGATTCATTGAACCGTATTGCCGCATTCCCTGCAGAAACTCAAGTGTATTGTACTCACGAATACACCCTATCGAATGCGCAGTTTGCGCGGCATGTTGAACCTGATAACCTTGCCATACAACAGCGGTTTGATGAGGTTGAATCCCTACGCATGCTCGGGCAATGTACTTTACCAAGCAGCATTGAATTAGAACTAGAAACCAATCCATTTTTACGCGCAGAAAGTGTTGAAGCATTTCAACGCTTAAGAGAACTTAAAGACAATTTTTAATTGGATTGCGAGGTATAAGCATTTTAGATTTCATCACAAATAAACTGTTTTATTTGTGATGAATGTTTCGGGCCGATTTTTCATTTTATGTTTATAAAATTTGATTGGTTGCAGCAAACTCATCCAATTCAGCTTGAGTCACAACTCGAACGGCTTGCATTTCATCGATACGTACCATCAATAAACCACCTAATGCCGGCTGATAACGTCGTGCACTACCAAATGGTGTATATGCCACTTTGGATTGCTCCGAAAAGACCAACCAATCTTCATGTCCAAGCATCACCGCAACAGGCGTCTGTCCCGCTTGTTGCATCTGTTCAATTTTTGCTTTGACATTGTGCTCAATGTTCTGCATGCGTTCAATCTACTTATACCAATAGAACATAGTATAAAAGCATTTCGATAAATCTTGATGAGAAATAGCATTGCAAGCTCACCTATCCAGCGAATTAGGCTTTGAACAAGCTGTTATTTGCAATCCACAACTGCATACCCAAACAGCTGTGCATTCTAAGCCAAGCAATCGTTTATTTTGCGCACAGCTTCTCTATGCACATAGGATATATTTTAATCCAACTGCCAAAAACCTAATTTTTAAATACGTTATATTTACTTACATTAAGTTTAGCTTTTTATAAAACAGCAAGTTAAATGAGTTTATACCGTTTACAAGCCAATAATCTGTTTATTTATCCATCAAAATTTCATATTTTAAATAAAAGTTTTTCATTTCCCCTTTAAAAAATATTTTGACACCCCTATTTAATATTTTAATGATTGATAAGGAGTTCGCTCGTGAAAAAAGTGGTTAAAGCAAAAAATTTAGTTGCCTTCCGTCTTTGGTTAGAAAAGTTAGGATATTCTGTTCGTACACTGGCAGATAATCGTGGATTTACATTCAGTTTTAAAAAAGAATATGGTCTAGTGACTGTAGACTTGTCTGGTAATGCTTTGGCCATGCAGCTCGGTGAAGAGTTTGAAGATCATTTAAAGGCATAATCTTCTTTATAATTTATTCGAACGATTAGAAATAAATGATTTAATTCGATTGATTCGAATCCGCATTTCAAAATTTGCCCGTATATTCGGGCTTTTTTTCACCTTTGTTTTACTGACTCATTTTAACGAGAGAAATTTTAGACAATCAAAAAGCAAGATTAGACATCTTGCTGTATCTCTTCGTTCATCATTCTTTCATTAGATTTTTTTATTAGAATTAGTCTTCAAAAAAGACCATGTTTAAGACACTGATTTGTTCGAATTTCAAAAACAAAAAAGCAAGGTATAAAACCTTGCTTAATCTAATGGTGGGGACGGAGAGACTCGAACTCTCACACCTCGCGGCGCTGGAACCTAAATCCAGTGCGTCTACCAATTTCGCCACGTCCCCAACTCGGGTGCTGACAATGTCAGACTTAAATTTGTTTTAAAAACCTGTTTATTTGGCAACTTAATAAATTAAGTGGTGGGGACGGAGAGACTCGAACTCTCACACCTCGCGGCGCTGGAACCTAAATCCAGTGCGTCTACCAATTTCGCCACGTCCCCAACAGGGTTGCTGACAATGTCAGACTATTTTTAAAACTTGGCAGAGGATCAAGGATTCGAACCTTGACGAACGGTTTTGGAGACCGTCATGCTACCATTACACCAATCCTCTGTAACCTTCACTACTAAACTCATGTTTAGTAATTCAGTGGTGGGGACGGAGAGACTCGAACTCTCACACCTCGCGGCGCTGGAACCTAAATCCAGTGCGTCTACCAATTTCGCCACGTCCCCGATGGCTGTGTATATTATAGAGATCACCCCTACATGACAAGCCTTTTTTATAAAAAAGCATCTTGTTTGTTTAAATAAAAAACAATAGTGCCTTTTTTGTATTTTTCTTAAGCAAATTCAGCAACTAAGTCGCTTTTTAAGCGATAAAAATCCACCAATCTGTCATTTTTTTGCTTCATCAACATGTGTTGCAATAGCTGATTAAACCCTTGATATTGTATCGGCAGATCAAGCTTTAAGCGTTGGCAATGTAAATAGGCCCAATCTTCATAGTTTTTCGCCTCTAAACGCTGTGATGTCAGCCATTCCAAGAAAATTATCCCCAATGCGTAGATATCACTGTGCAAAGATTTTGCTTGTCCATGGAAAAGTTCTGGAGCCATATAACGTGGTGTCGCAGTTAAGGCATTTTGCCGATCAAAATCTAATGGTAGCGCTTGCTCAAAGTCGATGAGTCTGCACTGCCCTTGCCAATTCACAAAATGCTCTCGTTTTAAATCTGCATGTATCCAACCGTGCAAGCTTAATCGTTCAACAACATCGAGTGCTTGCCATAGCACTTGCCTCACCTGCTCAATGCTCAAATTCGATACAGGCTGTAAGAACCAAGGCTCAGCATTCGGCAGTATTAATAGGCGATCAATAGGCTCTTGCTGAATACTGAGATGCGTCTCTTTTATCACTTGAAAAGGTAGCGTGATGCTGTCTTGTGTAGACGCATGACTAAATAGATGGTACAGCTCAATTTCTCGACCAAAACTAGCTGCATGTTCAGGGCTGCTGTCACTGACTTGCGCCTTGAGCCAATAATGTTGTTGGTTGAATTGAAATTGATATGAACGACGGCCAAAAACCAAACTTTTGGATTTGGTTTTTGGCTCATAAATGATTTGCGTTAAATCCGCGGACTTAAACTGCAATAAACTCTGCATGTCGTTGACTGGGTTCATTTTGATAATTTAATAATTCCAAACAATGCTGAATGGTCTTACCGATGCGGGCTTGCGTTTCGATTAATGAAATCTTCGGCCAAGTAGCTCTTTCACCTTCACGCTGCAATACTTTAAACAGATAAGGTCGTGGATTTTGCAACATATAACTATAGTGTCTTAAGCCATATTTCCCCACAATATTGACATCACCATAGTAACGCTGATCCACCACGCCATAACCATGATCAAGCAAACGTCTAACAGGTGGAATACTTCCTGCACGCTCACGGGCAAAATCCATCACCCCTTTACTAATCACCTTACCTTGACGACGAACGATCCGCTCAGGCCAACTCAACATGCTTTTACGAAAGCGTGAAGCATCATCCTGCATAAACGGCACAATATGCGGATTGACCTGACTAGCGATACTATAATTAATATTATACAAACGCGCCATTTTCTCCTGTGGGAAATCACTGCGCACACTGCCATCCACCCAACGCGTTGCCGACATATATGGCGTAAATTGCCCGTCATAACGCTTACTGGTCAGTCGTACCGGTGGAAATAGAATGGGCACTGCACAAGATGCCAACACTGCACTCCACACCAACAAATCTGGTGATGTATACGCATTCATAATTCGTGCATCTTGTGATGCATCATAAGGCGCAACTGCCACATTGATATGCAGACCTGATTGCTTATATGCTTCGGCAAAAGTTAAGTCACCTAAGTTTTCAACCAAAAACTTTTTCAGATATTTTACATCTGCCAAACCGCCATTACCCTGCACTAACTCAGTCAATTTACGAAAGTGAAATGCCTCACTAAAGAAATTTTGTCCTTTTAATAAATTGGTAAATTCTGATGGTTTAGATACACCCAACATCCCGGTCATAATTGCGCCAGCACTGGAACCAGACAGAACTTTTGGCATCAAATCTTGTTCCATCAGTGCTTTACACACACCGGTATGAAACAAACCTAAAGTTGAACCGCCTGAAAACATCAAAACAGGTTGACCATAGGCTTTTTGGCTTTGTTCAAAGAATTCAATTTTTTGTGCAGCATCAAGACAAACGCATTCTTCAGATGCGATAAATGCCAAACTTTGACTCACCTCATCAACATAGTCTTCAATAATTTTTTTGGTGCCGACGTAGGCTTCTGTAAACAGCAAGGGATGGGCAATATTGCCCACATCATAAGTTAAACCTTCACTTAAAATGTACATCAAATCTCGAGTACGTTTCTGAGCACGATATCGTCTCAGTAACCCTAAACGATGAGTAATAATTTCTGCATCAAAATACGGTGAACTATTATCGAATTTCCATTCTTGCGCACCCGATTCTTCATCTATTTTAAGTGCGATATCTTTCCATTCTTCATAACATTCAGCACGGTCGAGCTGACGCTTTAATTTTTTTATCCGATATGCCTGATGTGGATTAATACTTTTTGAAAACCCTGTAAACAACATGACTATCCCTCAGCACACTTTAAACTGTTCACTCAGCTAGATTTATAACAACTTTTTGGTTATTCGAATAGCGCTGATCTCCTAGAACAATCATTTAACTTTGACATATTGAGGCGATTATAACTGCATTATTGATGTACACTGCTGTCATATACCAACCAACAACAAGACACGACAAGCTGACTTATCATGGCTACAATTGATTTACCTGACAACATCCTTCAATCGCTATCTACTGTACTCTTACAACTACAGCACAGTTTGCCTGAGCTTAAACAAGCACCCGATTTTTCGAGTATCGCTTTCAAATGGCAAGATAAGCAGCTTAAGGCCATTAAACAGCCCAAAGTCATGTATTTAGAAGACTTAAAAGGAATTGAACGTCAAAAAGAAAAAGTGATTCAAAACACTTTACAGTTTTTAAAAGGCTTACCTGCCAATGATGTTTTACTCACTGGCTCTCGTGGTACAGGTAAATCATCCATCGTACGTGCTCTGCTCACCCATTATGCAGACCAAGGTTTACGTTTAATTGAAATTGAGCGTGATGATTTATCTGATTTGCCAGAAATCCAAAAGTTGATTGAACATCGCCCTGAAAAATTTATCGTATATTGTGATGATTTGGCATTCAATGCTGAAGATGAAAACTATCGCAGCTTAAAAAGTGTTTTGGATGGTTCATTACAATCAGGTTCAAGTAATTTTATTATTTATGCTACCAGTAACCGTCGTCATTTATTGCCTGAATTCATGCATGAAAACACACCTGTAACCAAGGTAGATGTGCCTCAATATACTGAGCTTCATCCACAAGAAGCGATTGAAGAAAAAATATCTCTTTCTGACCGCTTTGGGATGTGGCTGTCTTTTTATCCAATGGATCAAAATTTATATTTAGAAATTGTTGAACATTATTTGGCTAAAGCCGAGATGCCATGGACAGATGAAGCGCGTGCTGAGGCACTACGTTGGTGTCAAGGTCGTGGGCAACGTTCAGGGCGTGCTGCTTATCAATTTTCAAAGCATTGGATTGGGTCAGAACAACTTAAACAAGCCTAGAGCCAAAAAATTAAATAAAAAAAGAACCGCAATAGCGGTTCTTTTTTTATTTAATATTACAAATGATTCGTTAATTCTGACAAATAGGTGGAAGCACAGAACGAATACCTAAACCATTGGCAATTTTCTGCACTGTGTTTACCACATTAATATCATTAGCTTGATATGAAACCAACTGAATACCCATCGGCAGTCCACTTTCACTTTGAGCCATTGGAAAAGCATAACTTGGTGCATCTAAATAGTTAAATGGACGCGTGTATTCACCCACATGACTAAACTCGATATCCATTGAGCTAGACACAGCTGCAAGGAATGGGCTCACTGGAAACAGCAAACATTGACCATTTAAAGAAGCTTTAAATGTTTGCTGAAACTCAGTTCGCTGTGCAATCAATGACTCGTATTTTTCCTGTGTAACACTCTTACCGCGCAGCACACGCTGACGAACTAATTCCCACATCTGTGTTTCAGCATTTTCAGCTGTATCGCCATGATATAAATAACTTTCATAAGCAATAATGTCAGACGTCCGGTCCGATAAATCATGAAAATCGAAATGTGCAGGTGGTTGCCAGTTTTTAATTTCGATTCCCAATGATTCAATGCGTTTTAGCCCTTCGCGCCAAAGGGTTAATACCTCAGGCTCAAGCGGATATGGAAATGCAGATTCATCTAAAGCATAAATTACATTTTGACTTGATGCCGCTCCAACATCTACATCCATCAATACATTGACTAAAGCGCTAATATCATCTGCAAATCGTGCAAAAGGCCCTAGAGTATCTAAAGTTTTGGATAAAGGTACTGCACCCGTGTCGGCAATTTTATGGGCTGAAGGTTTAAAACCAAATATGCCATTTAATGCTGCTGGTGTACGAATCGAACCACCTGTATCACCGCCAAAGGCCATAGGACTAAGACCACTAGCCACAGCAACCGCTGAACCTGAAGATGATCCACCCGGTGCAAATTGCTGCTCTGCCCACGGGTTTTTAGGTGTGCCTTGCATTGGATTTTGACCAGACAAACCAAAAGCCAACTCGGTCATTTTAGTTTTACCTAAAATCACAAAACCTAAATCTTGCAATTGATCAACCAGTTTACAGTTCGCTTGCGCTTTTTGATCTAAATAAACCGTACCTGCATAGGTGATATGACCCGCTACATCCAGATTATCCTTTAGTAAAATTGGCACACCATGAAATGGACTCAATCGTGTGCCTTGCTGAAGCAACTCATCTAAATGTTGTGCCTGTTGCAAAGCCTCGATTTCGAATAATTCCGAAATACAATCTAGATGTTTAAATGTTTGGTTTCGATCAATATAAAATTGAACTGTCTCTACTGAAGTTATCTTTTTGCAGGCAATCTGGCGACCAAGCTCAAGTGCAGATAAATTCACAATATTCATTTTATATCTTCCAAACCTTTTCCTGCCGTTTCAGGCATTTTCATAAATGTGATTAATGTTAATAATGCGCCAACCAATACCATAAAATAGAAGTAATCTTGTTTACCAATACTTTGTAGCCAAGTTAGCACATACGGTGTTGTGCCGCCGAGTAAAGCCACCATCAAGTTGTAGGGTGCGCCAATACCGACAGCTCGTACTTCTGTCGGAAATTGTTCAGACATGACTGCTGGGCCAATGGCGGTATATAAAGCATATAAAACCAAGCCAAAAAGCTCGACCATTAAAATAGATGCAAACGTACCATCCATCCATTTAATGATTGGATAAAAGAACACTAAATATCCCACAGCAAATACAATCAACTGCGGTTTACGACCAATTTTGTCTGATAGCCAGCCAAATACAGGCTGACACAACATAAAGATAATTAAGCCAACAGTATTTGCAGCAAAGGCTGTTTGTGGCTCTGCGCCTAAAACTTTAATGGCATAGGTCGGGACATACACCACAAAAATATAGAATGCAAATGTTGTTAAGATAGAAATACCCACAATACGAAGCGTTTCTTTCGGATGACGTTTAACCAGTACAACCAAAGGATTTTTTACTGATTCTTTTTTATGGGTCATTTCGCTATCAGGTACTGATTTACGAATCCACATACCCACCAAGCCGCCAATCGCACCCAAAATAAACGGAATACGCCATCCGTATTCGCTCATTTGGGTTTCAGTTAAAGTACTTGTTAAAGCCCAAGCAAGACCTGAGGCCATCAAAATACCAATCGCTGAACTGAAAAACATAAAGCTTGAATAGAATCCGCGTTTATTTTTCGGTGCCATCTCTGAAAGATAAGTTGCCGCTGAAGCGAACTCACCACCCAAAGATAAACCCTGAAGTAATCGCGCTAATACCAAAATAATCGGCGCAAAAATACCAATTGATTCATAGGTTGGTGAAAGACCTATCATCAAAGAACCACCTGCCATCATTATGATGGTTGCGGCCAAAGCTGCTTTTCGACCATAGCGGTCAGAAAAGATACCCAATACGATTCCACCTAATGGGCGCATGAAGAAACCTACAGCAAAAATTGCGAAGGTCGCAAGCAAGGATGCAGTTGGATCATCTGAAGGGAAAAATTGTTTCGCGAAAAATACTGCAAAAGTTGCATAAATCGTCCAATCGAACCATTCAATAACATTTCCTACAGTTCCTGCAAGAATAACTTTCTTTTGTGATACATTTCCTTGTGTGGAAATTGAGTTTTGCATTTTTGACTCATCCATAAGCGTCTCATTTAATATTTAGACATAAATACAGGTTGTATTTTATTTTCTAGACTTAAATTTAGATTATAATTAGTTTTTGGACAAGTCAATCATCATGAGTGAATCTTTTAGTTTCGACGAAATCGATACTGCATGCATCAAAGCTCTTATCTCCAATCCGAGAGGATCATGGCGAGAACTGAGCCAGATTAGTGATGTCCCTGAAAAAAAGCTGTCTCGACGTCTAGGTAGATTGCTAGATGACCAAGTTATACGAACTGCAATTGAATTAAATCCTGTGGTTGCCAATAAGGGTTACACCGTTCATGTCTGGATCAGTGTGAAATTTGGGAAGGAAAAAGAAGTTGCGCAATTTTTTGCAAACCGTCCAGAAGTACGCATTGTTTTTCTAACCACAGGACTTGCCGATATTTTCCTTGAAATTGGATTAGAAAAGGCCGCCGATCTCTCTGTTTGGATGCATGATTTTGTTACGCATATTCCGGATATTAAAACCGTAGAAACCCAAGCCGTTTTAAAACCATTTACTTGGGCAAGCAAACCCAAAGCTTTAGAAGGTACAAGCGATAAAAACGTCAATTTTAGAAGTTTGACTGAAATAGAGTTAAAACTGATTCATGCTCTGTCTATTGATGGGCGTTCATCTATTAAAAGTTTGGCAGAGCAAATCGAACTCAGTGAACATAAAACTCAGAAATTATTGAATGATTTATTGGAAGAAGGCATTTTCAACATTCGTGTCGATGTAGAACCCAGTTTGATGGGCTATAAGTCCGAAGCGATTATTTTGATTAAAGCTCGTCCAGATGCAGCAAATCAAATTGCCAAGACCTTGTCTGAACTTAAAAACACACGCTGCCTATTTGGCATTAGTGGAGATTCACAATTTTTCTGGCATGTCCTATGTAATGATTCAAGTGATTTATGGAAACTCATTACAGAAGATCTTGGTAATTTTGAAGGCATTCAATCTTGCAATACCAACATGGTGACATTGGCATTAAAACGTGCAGGATTTATGCGAAAAATCAGCAGCGCGCAGTTATTTTCAAATTTAGATTAAAAAAAGAACCGCAAATGCGGTTCTTTTTTTAACGATTTTTACGCTTCGTTTGGATTACTTAATTCCGTCATCGGCCAACGCGGTGTAGTTGTAACAGACAAATCATCATGCTGACCCGCTTTAAGACGCTGATAACCTGCAAACGCAATCATTGCACCATTATCTGTACACAGCGCAGGTTCTGCATAAAACACATTTGCACGGATTTTTGCCAAGTCAGCTTCTAAGCGCTCACGTAAACGCTTGTTTGCACTTACACCACCGGCAATAACTAAACGTTTTAAACCCGTTTGTTTTAAGGCCTTCACTGATTTTTTCACCAATGTATCAACCAACGCTTCTTGGAATGATGCAGCGATATCCGCCTCACGACCTTCGCCTTCAACTTTTTTTAGTTGAACTGAAACGGCAGTTTTTAAACCACTAAATGAAAAATCTAAACCTTGGTGTAGCATTGGACGTGGAAATTCAAAGGCATTGATGTCACCATTGATCGCCAATTTCGAAATATTTGGACCACCTGGGTATGGTAGACCCATCATTTTAGCGACTTTATCGAATGCCTCACCTGCTGCATCATCAATCGACTCACCCAATAATTCATATTGACCAATTCCATAAGCAGCCATCAATTGAGTATGTCCGCCAGAGACTAAAAGTGCCACAAATGGAAATTCTGGTGGAGTTTTAGACAACAGCGGCGCCAACATATGACCTTCCATATGATGTACACCAATTGCAGATTTATTCAGTGCAAATGCCAACGTACGACCAAACAATGCGCCTGTCATTAATGCACCCATCAAGCCCGGCCCGCGAGTATATGCAATGGCATCAATTTCAGATTTATCCATCTGACTTTCTTCAAGCAATTGTTTTAATAACGGAATTAACTTACGCACATGGTCACGTGAAGCTAATTCAGGTACCACACCACCATATTCTGCATGCAGTTTGATTTGGCTATACAATACTTGTCCGCGTAATCCTTGCTCACTATCGTAGAGTGCGAGTCCTGTTTCATCACACGAAGTTTCCAAGCCTAAAACGATCATTAAACTGCCTTTTGCCCATTTCAAAATATTGCGAAACCTATTATAGACTTGTGATATGAGATGTAAATGAGTAAAATACTGACCTTCACTTGTGATCAAGGGTAATTCGACCCGAGATCTTATCCATAACTTAATGAGGATTCTTCATGCCACAAGTTAAATTGAAAGAAGGCGAACCAGTAGACGTAGCTATCCGTCGTTTCAAACGTTCATGCGAAAAAGCGGGTGTTCTTGCTGACGTTCGTAAACGTGAATTCTACGAAAAACCAACTCAAGAACGTAAACGTAAAAAAGCTGCTGCTGTTAAACGCTACCAAAAGAAATTGGCTCGCGAATCAGTACGTACTACTCGCCTTTACTAAGATTAATTTGTGATTGATTGACTAACCTGGACAAGATAAATGACTACTTTAAAAAACCAAATAACTGAAGTTTTAAAAGCCGCTATGCGTGCTAAAGAAATGGACAAGTTAACGGTAATACGTAGTCTACAGGCAGCAATCAAGCAAATCGAAGTCGATGAGCGCATAGAGCTTGACGATAAGCAAGTTCTTGCGGTCATTGAAAAGCAAATCAAACAACGCAAAGAATCGGTTAAAGCCTTTTTAGGTGCAAATCGAGATGATTTAGCTAGTAAGGAACAAGCCGAGATTGAGGTGTTATCTCAATTTCTACCAGAAGCTATGACTGAGGAAGAACTTGATTCCATCATTGCGCAAACAATTACTGCGCAAGAAGCTACTAGCATGAAAGATATGGGTAAGGTGATGAACTCTCTACGTCCGCTCATAGCCGGACGTGCCGATCCTGCACAAGTTTCAGCTAAAATTAAAGCGAAACTCTCTTAATCTTTCATCTATATTGTTTGATTTGGTCTATTTAAGTACGCTGATGACTTAAATAGCCAAATTATCCAAATTCAAAAATAATTCAAATTCATTCATCATTTATAACTATCTTTCTTATTTAACGATTTCATACTTACAAATATCTCGCCAACTTCCATCTACTGGATTTTGAATTGCAGCTTGTTTGATTTCAATCAATTTAAAATTTGCTCGTTCACATAAACGTCGTGCTTGCTTGTTCTCTACATCTACAAAAGCGTTTAATTGCTTAAATCCTAGATCATTTAATAATTGATCCACAAATAACTGCAAGGCTTCAGTCATCAAACCCTGCCCTTTAAATTCAACATTTCCCCAAAATCCAACGGCAGCTTGATTTTCCATCCAATTGATTTGATGAATATCCATGACACCTAGAAAGTTATGCGACTGTTGCTCACGAATCACATAAACAAAATTTTCCTGATTTAACGCAGCCAACACTCTCGAATCACAAAATGCCAATGAAGCATCTAAATTAGGTTCTTGTAAGGACCAAGCCAAACTTGCAGGAAACATTCGTAAGGTTTCTATACTTTGACAGATCGCTTCATAAAGTGCTTTTGCATCGTGACGCTGAATCAACTGAAGCGTGATTCTGCCATGACTTATATCAAAATCATCGAGTTTCATTTTTTTCAGTTTCTCGCAATGATTTAAAATGTTTGTAAAACCAATTTTAATTTAGGGCACACTGCACATTATATTTTTTTAATAATTGCATCTCTTTTGATGCGATCACCTGTTGAATCACATCATGTTTATTCATAGTACGGTACTCACGATCTAAAAATGCACGATTTTCGTCTGCAGCACGATAAAGATCATTCACATAAGTCTGAACAATACCGCAGTATTTCACTTGCTGGTCTGCTTTAAATCCCTGTTGCTGCGGGTCTAACTGACTAAAAAATTGGCGTACATCAGTTTTATATTTTTCGTTAATATCATTCACAGCAATCACATATTGTTCTGCGCTAGCTGCTGCAATATTCGTTGCTAAGCCCAACAGACAGGCCGCCAAAATCATATTTTTCATTTGTAAGTTCTTAATCATAAACATTTTACATCCAGCTAGTTTACACTGATTAATCTAAGCCACTAAAACTACAATTTGCACTTTATAATCGACATAGATAAGTGCATCACAGTTGAAATCTTTATATTTTTAATTTCCGTTCATTTTGCATTTCGTCTACACGCTGCTTGATTTTTGCAGAAAGACTTTTCGAGTCTTTGGCGATGCGCTGCGCCTGTAGCAAAGATTTAATCGCGCGCTCTTCATCCCCGCCCCAATACTCTACTTCAGCTCGATATCGCAGCACATTGACCGAACGGAAGCTTGCATCTTTGTCTGCATCAGCCATTTGTAACATCAGTCGCCAACCACTCAAGTCGCGTGGATTTGCTTGTAAAAATCGCTGTAAAATCAGTTGTGCTTGCGCATATTCTTTGTTTCGAATCAAAGCCTCTGCATATTTATAATTTAATGCACGATTTTCAGGCATGATGATTGCCGAACTTTTCACAGCGTTCACGGCATCGGCTGTTTTGTTTTGTCCCAACAGCACATCGGTCTGCAAAATAGTAAAAAGTGCATGCGATGCATTTTGTTTTGCTGCTTCATTTAATAACTTTTGAGCAGCACTAAAGTTACCTTGTTTAATATGCAAGCTCACTAAAGCCAACTCAGCTGCATAATTCTTTTGTGCCACCATTGCATTTAATTGCAATTCAGTTGCCTGACCTGAGAGTACTCGACTATACCAGCGCAGAATTTCAAAATCTTGATCAACCAAACTAGTTTTAACTTTAGGCAACTGATTGGCACGTAAGCGAGCTTCGCTCATACGCTCCGTGGTTAATGGATGCGTCAACCAAAAATCAGGCAGAAAGCTCACTCGACTCGTAGAGCGATGCATCACTTCAAAGAAGTCAGCCATGCTCTGAGGATTGTATCCTGCACGGTACATATACTGCATCCCGATGCGGTCTGCTTCACGTTCTTGATTGCGGCTATAGGTTAGCTGTTTATCCATTAAAGCGGCTTGTGAACCCATCATTACAGCCGCACCTACATCACCATCTGCCTGTGAGGCCACCAAGGCTCCGACCAAGATACCGGCTAGGGACAATAAACCTTGCCCTTTAAAAGCTTCTTGTGAACGACTGTAATGACGTTGTGAGACATGTGCAATTTCATGCGCCATCACCCCTGCCACTTCATCCATGTTGCGAGCTGAATTAATTAATCCAGCATTTAATGCAAATAAACCACCCGGTACAGCAAAAGCATTAATTTGTGGATCATTAATTAATAACAATCCGACCGGTTGGTTGAGCTGGGTTTGGCTCAAAATATGCGTAAAGACAGATAAAAGACGATCTTCCATCCACGGATTTTCAGTCACAGGAAGTTGACGATGCACCTCACGATACACCTTCTCGCCAATGGCACGCTCTTTTTGTTGATCCAACAAGCCGACACCACTACCTATTTCAGGCACAGAAAATTGTGGGGATGAACTAAAATCTACGGACTGCGTCTGCGCCAATGTCGAACAAAGCCCGAGACCACATGCCAGTAAAATCTTTTTCAAGGTCTATTCTCTAAATTTCATATTCGTACTTCATCGAATATAGCATTGAATTTTGGTGAATTATGGAGAAAACTGTTGTGATTGTTTATTCAAATTTTGGATTGACCACATAGCGTGGCGCGCGCTCATGTACCAAAACATCCACTAGATTTTGATAAGCCAATTCCGCCATACGTTTACGAGTTGCCGCTGTAGCTGAACCCACATGGGGTAATGTCACGACATTGGCTAATGTAAATAATGGCGATTCTTGAAGTGGCTCTTGCTCATACACATCTAAGCCTGCTGCAAAAATTTGACCATGACTTAATGCATCGATTAAAGCGGCTTCATCAATTACTGAACCGCGTGAAATATTCACCAATACCGCATGCGATTGCATCAAGGCCAACTCACGTTCACCAATTAAAGCTTTCGATTCTGCATTTAAATCCACTGCAACGACCACAAAGTCAGCACGTTGCAACAAATCATCCAAATCGCAATATTGCGCTGATAACGATTCAGCCAATTCAATTTTTTCTCGGCGATTATGATAGAGTACATTCATATTAAAGCCGTAGCGAGCACGACGCCCAATGGCTGCGCCAATATGTCCTAAGCCAATAATACCAATAGTTTTAGCAAAGACATCCATGCCAAATTGCTCAGGGCCCACTGTACGCTTCCACTGCCCTTGTTTGGTCCATTGATCCAATACAGGCACTTTACGTGCCGCACTCATCAATAAGGTAAATGCTAAATCTGCTGTAGTTTCCGTCAACACATGTGGTGTATGACTCAACCAGATATTTTTTTGATTTAAAAATGCTAGATCATAGTTGTCATAACCTACACTTACACTTGAGATGACTTTTAATTGTGATGCATGGGCTAAATTTGAGGCATTCAACAAACGTCCTGCACCAATCATGGCGTCAGCATCTTTTGAATGCTCAAGAATTTGCTGATTCACATCGCCCAATTTAGGACTAATTTGGAAAACTTTAAATTGCTGTTCTAAACGTTGGATTATTTCTTGATCTATTTGACTAAAAACTACTACTTTTTTTTGCATAAATTTTCCATTTACGTAATTTAAGTATTTTGTCCTGCCTTATTTTGCATAAATTGCCATAGGCGTTTTTTCAATAAAGGCTGTTCAATCATTTGCTGTAAAGATGCCAATGGATACACCTTCGCATGCTCTAAATGCGGAATATCGCCTAGACAAATGACATTTTTATCCAAGCTCATCGCATCGATAAAACCCTGTACATAAGATGCTGCACCACGACCATCTTGCAAATTCACCCAACCAAAAGGCCACTGTAAGGCAAAAAAATCTGCACTGACTGCGCGCTGAATATTGCTCCACAAAACTTGCTGCTCTGCCGTTAATTCTGTGGCATCAATGACAATGACACAGTGCATTAAACAGATGGCTTCTAAGTTAAACGAAGGGATTTGAACAATTGGACGAACTTCAACAGGCTCAACAACCTTTGGTTCATCTTTAGGTGCTTCTACAGGTTGATTTACAACAACATTAACGTTCTTTTTAAGCTCAGCCTGTGATGAAACAGGCGTTGGCTGAGGCGCATTTTTGAGTAGAATTTCAGAGACTATTTCAGGAGCCGCCTGATCTCGCCAAATATTTGAGCTAAATTGCTGACACGGAGCCGCCTGAGGAATCCATACATCAATTCCCATTGCCGCCATTATGCTTCGCTGATGCCCAATCATGCTTTCATTTTCACCTATGCAAGGCTTGTTATTCTAACGGGATTCATTGGTTTTTGCTGAACTTTTATAAATCAATTAGACCACTCTATTTCTCTAATGATTATGTAGACTTGCTCAGACTACTTTTGACTTAAAATTAAACAATTTATTCATAAATCAAGCCACTATAAATAATTATACGATCATTAAACTATTTTTCTTTTGCATTAGTTCAACTATCTCAGCTGATTCAAATCCAATACGCCAATATAGTAGCTGCAAAACATCCAACTCATCTTGCGTGATAATTCGATCATTCCATAAACATATTTCAGCAACCCCAAGAATGCTTAACCGCTCACGCAGCAGCAGCCCAGAAATATCATTTAGGATTTCAGCCAAATCAATTGGCTCATCAGATATATCGCGATAGAACTCTAGTTCTTCTTTCGTTAAGATTCGATTGAGGATTTTTTCACGCACTTCGAGTTGGTTATCACTGTTAATTTGTTGCACATGCAACAAGGCATCAATCAAACGCACAATACTCGGTTTTACATCTTCTAAAGATGTAGGTGTATGTGCAGGCAACAGATTTAACTCATATTTGACTGTTTCAAGTAGTAATGCGTCGAGCAAACCAATTTCACCATCTTCCTGAATAATTTTGGCCAGCTTGGTTAAGAACTGCCGGGAAATTGTTGCTGGCATGGTACCAATATTTTTACATGCCTCATGAAAAATTGAGATATGCACACGACCATCAAGATTCAATAATGCATCTACAATCGCACGACTCACTTCAGCTTCAGTCGGAATAAACTCTCGATACTGACGAATCATTAAAATAGCAACCATCACCTCACGCGAACCCGTTGCTGTTTGCAAGGCACGTTGGATCAATTCAGGCCGCTGCCAATTTTCACGAATCTCGGGGTTCAACGGTTTAATTGCATCTCGTATCGCAAAACTAATCGGTGACAAGCGCAGTAAAGGTAATGGTTGTGGCGAGTTCCATGGTGTTGCAACATCTGGACTAGCTTCTTCTAGTGAACGGAATAAATAAAATAGCGGCTGGTTTCGCAGTTTTTTTAAATTTTCTAGTTGCAGGTCATGAATGAGCGCCGGATTTAATTCAAAAATACGCTGTTCAATACTTGGGTGAATATTCATCCAGTTTTGCGGACTGAGTGAGTTTGCAAAACACATATGAGAAATCGATTCCGCATATTCACTAAGAATTTGCGAACCTGAATGATGCACATAAATCCTTAATAAGGTTTGAATATTGGCATCATTTTGAATCAGACGTTTAGTTTTCTGGTCATTACGATAGGTTCGAGAACCCAAAGAGATATATTTAATAAAGCGGGAAATCAAAACACCTAAACTACCGATCAACCAAATAACTGCGCCAATCGCTACAAAGAGCGTTTCAAACTTATTGTCCCGTGCTTGTCCATTTTTATAGAAACCACGTTTTGCAATTTTACTGCCCCACTGACTAAAGGTCGTCAAACCGCTATATAAGATTTTCAAACGGGTATTTTCAGCAGCTTCCCCCGACAAGATCTTATTAAATTCATGGCTCAGCAAACCATACATTTCCATCTCATCTAGGGTTTGTAAGGCACCCCAGGTTAAAATGATCGATGTATCTCGAGGGCTAAAACCAGCGGTGAGCGCATTCACACCCACTTCATCAGGTAAGACATAAAGTGCGGGAGTATCTATTAAAAAGGTATCTGCCAGCTGCTCAGTCATACGCAGTGCAACACTTTCTTCAGGAATACTTTCAATGAGACTCAGACGTCGCGCACCTAACTGTTTTGCAAGTGAATAGCCGCCTAAGCGAAAGGTGTAAAAATCATAGAGAACTGAAACCAACATAATCAGCAGCACAGCCGCCACTAAAAATGGGCTAAGTACATGCCAATAAATAGACTGTGTGGAATCATAATAATCCACAATTAAACCGACAATTACATTAATAATTGCGACGGTCAAAAACACTGCCGCCATACACATGGTGACAGGCCAAAACATATTTTTGTTTTTTATAAAATCATAACCCACACGTCTCAATGTAATACCCTTAAGCTACATTGTCTTTTGTTTGCTCATCATAAATGAAAAAAGCGGGAAATTCCCGCTTTTTCAGTGTGTTTTTAGCAGATTATTCTTCGCGAACACCTGTTAAATCCACAGAAGCCGCATCAATGTTGACATCGATATAAGCTGGCTTTTCATTTTTTGCAGAATCATTACGTTTACGCTCTAGTGCAGCAAGATATTCTGCATCAATACCACCTGCCACGTATTTACCATCAAATACAGAACAGTCAAAGTCTTGTAACTCAGGGACTTTCTTGGTGCGTACTGCAGATTTAAGATCTTCCAAGTCTTGGAAAATTAAGCGATCAGCACCAATAATTTCACGAATTTCTTCAACGCTACGTTCTGATGCAATCAGTTCAGATTTGGCTGGCATATCAATCCCGTACACGTTTGGATATTTCACCATCGGTGCAGCAGACGCAAAGAAGACTTTTTTCGCACCCGCATCACGCGCCATTTGAATGATTTCGTTACAAGTCGTACCACGAACAATCGAGTCATCGACCAATAGTACGTTTTTGCCTTGGAACTCTAGCTCTACAGGGTTAAGCTTTTGACGCACAGATTTCTTACGAAGTTGCTGACCCGGCATAATGAAGGTACGACCGATATAACGGTTCTTCATGAAGCCTTCACGGAATTTCACACCTAAAGTATTTGCAAGCTCTAGCGCTGAAGTACGTGAAGTATCAGGAATTGGGATCACGACATCGATATCGTGCTCATCGCCCCATTCACGTAGAATTTTCTGAGCAAGTTTTTCGCCCATTTTCAAACGTGCTTTGTAAACTGAAATACCGTCAATGGTTGCATCTGGACGCGCAAAATATACGTATTCAAAGATACAAGGACGATATTCAGGGGCTACTGCACACTGCTTGGTCGACATCACGCCATCAGCAGTAATATAAATTGCTTCACCCGGTGCAATATCACGCTCAACCTTAAAGCCGAGCGCTGTAATTGCGACAGATTCAGACGCAATGATATATTCCATACCATTTTCAGTCTCACGCGAACCGTAGATCAATGGGCGAATACCATTTGGATCACGGAAACCAACAAGGCCCTGACCGGTGATCATAGCAACAACCGCATAACCACCTTTGCAACGTTCATGCACACGTGATACCACGTGGAATACATCTTCAGCACTTGGTGTAAGTTTTGCGCGTTTTTGCAATTCGTGAGCAAATACGTTTAATAATACTTCTGAGTCTGAATCGGTGTTCATATGACGTAAGTCAGTCTTGAACAAGTCATCATGAATTTCAGCAGCATTAGTTAAGTTACCATTATGTGCAAGCGTGATGCCATAAGGTGAGTTTACATAGAATGGCTGAGCTTCAGCACTGCTTGAAGAACCAGCAGTTGGGTAACGAACATGGCCAATACCATAATTACCCTGTAATGCACGCATATGACGTGTGTGGAACACATCACGCACCATACCCGTATCTTTACGCAGGAATAAACGACCATCCTGACAAGTTACGATCCCGGCTGCATCCTGTCCACGATGTTGTAACATCGTTAACGCATCAAACAACATTTGGTTAACAGGTGATTTACCAGCTATACCAACTACTCCACACATAGCAACCTCGCAGACAAGCTAGGGTTAATAAAAAGGATTATTTGTTGACTCACCCGATCCAGAACGTCCGTGCTTGTTCTGCGACTCAGATGGTAGGTCTGAAGATTTCTGAGCATCTTCAGACTGAATATGATGAAGTGCTTGATTTGCAGCATCTTTGGACAATTCGGTTGCCCAAGGCGCATATGGCAATAATGACTGAACCATTTTAGATTGTTTCCAATGTGGTGAACTTTCTACCCAAGGACCTAGCCCCTGCATAGTGATCAGCACCACCAACAATCCTTTTAAGCTTCCAAAAACACCACCTGCCAGTCGATTTAAAGGACCGAGTTTTAATGTTTTCAAAATACTGTTCAATAACCATGTCGCGACCCAAGTCATGACTACAATCAACAATACAATAAATGCGAACGCGGCAATCTTCTGTACCACTGGATCTGTACTTAAAGATGTCATCGAAGGTGCAAGGACGGTTGCATACTTTGCCGCAATGACAAGTGCAAGAATCCATCCAATGAAGTTCGCAAAGGCTTTTACAAATCCTTGACGCAAACCGTTAAGCCCTCCAATGAGCAAAATAATCAGTATAAAGATATCAATGGTATTCATGATATTTACAATGCGTCTACGCAGTCTTTTACAAGTGTCGGACCTGTATATATGAGGCCACTATACACTTGTACAAGGCTTGCTCCTGCTTTTTGTTTCGCAACAGCATCTGCGCCCGACAAAATACCACCTACACCGATCAATGGAATTTGACCATTTAATACTTTAGCAAAAGCCGCCAAACATGCCGTACTTTTTTCAAAGACTGGTGCACCGGATAGACCACCAGCTTCATCACCAAATGGAAGGCCTTCAACACCTTCACGTGACAAAGTCGTATTGGTGACAATCAGACCATCAATTTTAAATTTTAACAATTGTTGTGCAATAAAATTAATGTCTTCAGGTTCTAGATCTGGTGCAACTTTAAGTACTAAGGGTACATAATGTTGATTTTCATCCGCCAACTCGAGTTGACGTTTCTTGAGCGTCTCTAACAGTTCAGTCAAAGCATCACCGCTTTGTAAGCTGCGAAGATTTTTTGTGTTAGGAGATGAAATATTAACCGTAATATAAGAAGCGTAGTTATAAACTTTTTCTAGACAAATCAGATAATCGTCAACTGCTTTTTCAACAGGTGTGACTGCATTTTTACCGATATTGATCCCAAGTACACCCTTAAATTTTGCAGCTTTGACATTTTCGATCAGCTGATCCACGCCATCATTATTAAAGCCCATACGGTTAATAATGGCTTTTGCTTTCGGTAAACGAAATAAACGCGGTTCAGGGTTACCTGATTGTGGAAGTGGTGTAATTGTACCAATTTCAATAAAGCCGAAGCCCTGGCTCGCCAGCGCATCGATATAAGCACCGTTTTTATCAAGACCGGCTGCTAAACCAACTGGATTCGGAAATTCGATTCCCATACATGTCACTGGTTTAGACGCCACGTTTTGACGCATCATTCCCATCTTGTGAGAAGATTTCAACAGCGATAATGTCAGCTCATGTGCACGCTCTGGTGCTAAAGTAAACAACAAAGGGCGGGCTAGAGAATACAACATATCTATAAAAGTCTACTGCTTTTTAAGTCGGCATATTATAGGCACAGCACAAATAAAACACCATGCTTAGCAGATCTTTATTTTTACCGATTATTGTACACTCGCTGTTAATTTGACCTGTCCCGCTTCAGAACTTAATTCCATCTTTTCAATACTTAAGCCCATTTGAACCAATTGCGTCAAAAAATTGGCCAGAATTGCATAATTTTCATGCATCACAGCAATCTGTATTTGCTCGCCGACTTGTTGCGATGCCACTGACAAGCCCTGTTGTTGCGACACACGCTGAACTTTTTCCAACGCACTCAGTTGTGTATCACCTGCTGGTTTCATCGTGACGGCATTACTTTGCATCCAAACAACAGTATCTTTAAGTTCATTCACGCGCTTTTGTTGAAAATTTGCAGCTTTGTTCATATAAAATAGTGCCGAACCAATCGCTGCCACTACAACAAAAATCGTGGTAAAGATCACCATGACTCGTTCACGAGTAGAAAGTTGGTCTAAATAATCAGTGATGCGCTCAATTTGCCCATCTATACGTTGCTGTAGGTTTTCCATTTTTGTCATTATTGTATTTTCACCAATCCAATCGCGCCGTTGGCACTTGGTTGAATATTCCCTAATTCAACTTTAAAACCTTGTTGTTTTAAATGATTGGTTAGGGTTTGTAGTACTTCTGCCGAATTGGCTTTTAGCTCCATATTCAGCATCGAGGATTCATAGCTCACACGATTTGCAGAAATTTGGTTTTGCATCAAAACTGGCCCGACACGGCTCAGCAAGGACAGCGCCTGCGCATTGCCCGTTTGACTCTGACGCAACTGTGATTCGAACTGGCTTTTCAGCGTTTGTTCAGTCACAGGATAGCTTTGCCCAAACCAATATTTAAACTGATCAATCGCTTGTGCCGCAGTGATATTGGCCACTTTTTTGTATTGATACCAACGAACTGCATCATAGCTAAACTGTGTAATTAGAGCCGCAACCAAAACAGCTGCACATGCTTTCCAATAGCCACTCACACCATTATTGGCTTTGGCTTTCGGCAAAACATTGAGTGGATGTTGTTTGGGTTTTTTTATATTGGGTAGTTCATAATGAAACGATTCAATGTGATCATGCGTTACAGCGGCTTCAAGACTATGCGTCTGATCTGAACTTAGATTTGAAATCTTATAGTTCGGCTGACCAATTTGATAATCTAAGTACAATGCCAAATCATCAACAGACTGACCGACATATTCACAATTTCGGACCAATAAATGACCGCTGACATTTGCCAAAACATGTTGCCCAGCTTCTGGGCTTGGCAAGACCAAAAAGTCAGGTAATAACGAAATGACTTTCACAGGAATTAGCGTCAAAGCATGCTGCATCGTTTCAACTGTACTATGCGCAACCCCCATGACCGTTAATTCATCTGGACTTTGAAAATGATGCAATACTTTCATTGCATCCAAAGGCAAAATGACATATTCCTCAAGTAAATATTTTACGCCGTCTGGGCCAAGTTTTTTATACTGGTTTTTTGGAAAATTTTGCTGAATGATTTGTACATCACGACTTGGAAAGAAAACAACCGCTTCCTTTCCCGCATGTGGCTGAATTTCCTGAATCAATTGTTCAAGTGTCGATGACTGCTTCCAGAAATCCCCTTCTGACCATTGCCAAACCCCATTGGCTTCGGGCATCCATAAATACAACATTAATTTTTCTGCCGTTTTAATTGGTTTTTATGTTGATGGTATAAACGTTTTAATTTGTGTTGATAACCCTGGAGCAATGACTGCTTGTTCATAAATACGCGCTTCTGCCAAAGCATAGGGATTAAAATATTCTGAGACCAAAACACTGGCCATATGTGCCACAACGTTCATATGGCACACCACCACAATAGACTCATACGGTAAATGTGACAACCACTCCACTGCAACTTTGGCATCATCTTCCGGTTTGATGGTATTACAAATAACCACTGGCACATGTGGAAAATGTTTTTGCAAAAATGAAAGTGTTTGCTGCGCACGCAATAACGGACTCACCACAAAAACGTCTGGTTGAATTAAATCTTTCAAATATGCTGCAGTTTCTGCCGCTTGAGTTTGTCCACGCGCTGTTAATGGACGCTTTTCATCATTCCCCATTACAGGTGGAGCAGCTTCGCCATGCCTAACCAATGTCAGTTGCATAAAATTTCCTTATTCTATTCCGCACATTATATACAGCCAGTATGACAAAGCTATGTGTATTGCATATTAATCAGCAAACTTAAACTTGCTGATGTGGCAAGACAAATTCAACGTCACTGCGATGTCCATTTTTCATCAATGACAATGCGATGTTCAGGGCCGGCGCACCTTCAAAAATCACTTCATACAATGCACTGGTAATTGGCATATACACACCGAGCTCTTCAGAGCGTGCGCGTACTTGCACAATCGTATTAATCCCTTCCGCAGTTTGTCCGAGTTCTTTGGTGGCTTGTTCTAAGCTTTTACCACTACCGAGTGCAAAGCCGACTTGGTAATTGCGGCTGAGTGGACTACTACAAGTTGCAAATAAGTCGCCGACACCAGATAAACCTAGGAATGTTAATGGGTTTGCGCCTAATTTCACTGCAAAGCGGCTCATTTCTGCCAAAGCACGTGTCAAAATCATACTCTTGGTATTTTCACCGACACCATAAGCTGCAGCTAGACCCATCGCGACTGCATAGATATTTTTCAGTGCACCGCCCAATTCCACGCCATGCACATCATCACTTGCAAATACACGGAATAATGCACTGTGCAGCGCTTGTTGAACTGCATAACGAACCAGTTCAGATTGGCTTGCGATCACTGTTCCTGCAGGTTGTCCTGCAACAATTTCCTTCGCCAAGTTTGGCCCTGAAAGCACACCATAAGGGACTTCAGGAAGTTCTTCACGAATAATATCGCTCATAAAGCTAAAGGTATTGGCTTCAATACCTTTGGTTAAAGACACCACTGCTTGTGAGGTGATAAAAGGTTTGATCTGCTGTAAAACACTACGGAAAGAATGGCTCGGAATGGCCACCAAAATAATGTCACGATTACATACTGCTTTTTCTAAATCTGAAACAGCGAGCAAACCGGCTTCTAATTGAAAATCTGGCAAGTAACGTTTATTGATATGTGTTGCATTGATATCCGCAGCCACCGCCTCATCACGAATCCATATCATGGTGTCACAGCCATTACGTACTGCAGTATTGGCCATCGCAGTACCAAAACTCCCACCACCCAACACCGTAACACGCAGTGCAGTTTTTTGATCAACTGACACTGGGCTAACAAGACTTGCAAAATCAAGTTCTGACATTGTTCTTTTATCCTAATTTCTTTACTGATCGAACTTCATCAATCGATCTATTTTTCACTTTTATTGGTTTGCTTTATGCCAATGGCTTACAAAGTCAGCAGACTGTATTTCAGCACGAGGTGGAATTGCTTTCACAGCTGTACCGATATAAATAATGCCTGAAATCAAATCGTTTTCCGTTAAGCCTAAGGCTTGTTTAAACAATTTAGATTCAACCACCGCCCCACTACGCCACATGGTTGAAAAGCCCTGTGCTTGTAAAGAGAGCAAAAAGTTTTGTACTGCTGCGCCTGAACTTAAAATTTGTTCGAAATGCGGAACTTTGGGATGATCTTGTAATTGAGTTAAAGCCAAAACCAATAGTGGCGCACGAAATGGATGGTGTTTCACACGTTCCAACTGCGCTTCTTCTGTTTGTCCAGTATCGGCTAAAGCATGTGAAAGCAACTCACCAAATGCTTCACGTTCAGTTTCAGGAATAATCACGAAACGCGTAGGCTTAAGACGATGATGATCTGGCGCCGTTAAAGCGGCTTGAAACGCATTTTCCAATTGCTCAGCATTCGGCGCAGGTTCAATTAAATGACCAATCGACTGACGCTGATGAATATTTTGATGAACTGTATCAACTGCTGATTTTAGAATTGACATCTATACACTGTACTTTAAAACGTTTGCTCAAGATTAGCATATTCTCAATAACTTACTCTAGAATGTTTACATCAGACTCGGTGCTTATTTGTTAAGTCAGCTTTATTCACAGATTTACTATAAAAAAACCGCATAACTTGTACAGCAGTTCCCTGTTCTATAAGAAATTTTATGTTCAAATAAATCAAATTGTTTCTAACTCGGGGCACCGCATGAAAAAATTCAACAAAACTGTTGCCATTGTTAGCACGCTAAGCGCAACTGTGCTTTTAGCTGCATGTACATCTACACCAACAAAATCCTTAGCGATTCAAAAACCAAATAATCAATATGAAGTGACTGCCGTAGGTAAAACCAGTTTAGCGGCAAAAAATAATGCAATTGCAGCTGCAAATAGTACCTGTGGTAAAAATGCGACCCCTGTCGTCGTGGATGAAAAGCAAGAATACAACGGAGTTTTAAAAGGCGTGGTCGATGAAAAGACAGGTCAAATGATTCAGGCGGCGGCTGGCGTACTTGGCACCATTACTGGAAATAGCGGTAGCATCAGCAAAGATGATGATTACCAAACCGTACTAACCTTTAGTTGCCGTGCAAACTAAAACGCTAGTCTGTGATTTTGTTTTGTCATTAACACAAAATGAAATAGTCGACATGAAATAAAAAAGCCTGCAAATCTGCAGGCTTTTTAGAAGCAAAATTAGCAATAACCGTCTAAACGGGTTAAAGGTAATTTTTGACCAATGGCTTTTTCAATTTCAGGCAGTGAAAAAGCATCATCTTCAGACAAGAAACTAATACTCACACCACGAGTACCTGCACGACCTGTACGACCGATACGGTGTACATAATCATCCGACTGTTCAGGAAGTGTGAAGTTCACTACATGAGAAACACCATCGACATGGATACCACGACCCGCAACGTCTGTTGCAATCATGATGTTATGTTGACCATTTTTGAACTGATCAAGCATTTTCAAACGCTTATCTTGAGCGATTTCACCTGACAACATCACCACTTTATAACCGTCTTTTTTGAGGTGATCATAAAGTTTACGCACTTGATCACGACGGTTGGCAAAGATCATGACCTTTTCAATTGGTTCATCACGTAAGATGTCTTCCAGCAATTTATATTTATCAGACTTCGCCACCATGTAGACACGTTGCTCTACATCTGCATTGGTTTTTTTCTCAGGTTCAATTTCAACAGTTACTGGTTCAAACAACCATTGCTGTGCCAAATTTAAAACGTCATAACTAAATGTTGCAGAGAACATCAAAGTTTGTCGTTGTTCTTTACGTGGTGAAAAGCGCACGATACGTTTCACTGAAGGAATAAAGCCCATATCTAAAAGACGGTCAGCTTCATCGATCACTAAAAATTCAATTTGATCGAGCCAAACTTCTTTTTGTTCAACAAAGTCAATCAAGCGACCCGGTGTCGCCACCATAATGTCGACAAAATTACGATTTAATAGATTTTTTTGCTTATCAAAATCTACCCCACCGAGCAAAGTCATGACATTGAGATCAGTGTATTTCACTAATTCTTTTGCATCACTTTCAATTTGCAAAGCAAGTTCGCGCGTTGGTGCAAGAATCAATGCACGCGGTTCACCACGATAACGCTGTTCTTTAATTGGATTATTCAACAAGTCATTGATCACACTGACCAAGAAAGCCGCAGTCTTCCCAGTACCAGTTTGAGCACGACCAATAGCGTCATGTCCAGCCAATGTAAATTTTAAAACCTTTTGCTGAATAGGCGTCATATCCTTAAAACCTAAAGCATCAATGGCTTTTTTAAGGTTCGGATGTAAATTTAAGGTTTCAAAACCTGATGACATATAGATGTGCCCTAATTGAATAATCACAAAATTGCTGAAGCATTATAAACAAAAAACGCCCCAATTTACATTGGAGCGTTTTTGAGTACATTCAGACGATTAGTCTAAAGGTTGTACTTCTTCAGCTTGGAAGCCTTTTTGACCTTTAACAACGCTGAATTCTACGCGTTGGCCGTCACGAAGTGAACGGTGGCCTTCGCCCATAATTGCGCGGAAATGAACGAATACGTCGTCGCCGCCGTTACGTTGAATAAAGCCAAAGCCTTTAGTGTCGTTGAACCATTTAACAACGCCTTGTTCACGAGCTGTCATAAGTTAATCCTTATCGTATTTAAAAAAGAAGGACCACCCGGTGTTGCAAACAGCAGACCAAACAAGGTTAAAAAAAATATTTTTATTTCTAAGCTTGTAATCATTCTGTAAAACTATCAACAAAATCCCGGTTACATCCAAATATATCAAGAGTTAAGAGGCTTCACAGCCAACAAAAATCTTAACAACGCAACGAGCTTAACACGGGTTTACCGCAATTAATAGATTTTTTTGATCTATTTTCCTTTTGAATATTCTTATTTTTTCACATCGTTTGAGTTATAAATCACAAAGGATTTTTACCTATTTTAGGTTGGGATTTGGCACTGTATTTGCTAATATTTCCATTGAAATGTAAACATGTTGGATCTGCTTCGTGAGTGACAGCCAAAATTCGCTTTTAACTGTAGATGCAATGGGTAAACCCTGCCCGATGCCACTATTGATGCTCAAAAAAGCTTTAAAGAAAACTCCAGACCAATCTTTATTGTTAAAGTCATCCGATCCGCACAGCCAACAAGATGTATCACGATACTGTCAAATACATCAGTTAAACTGTGAAATGCGCAAAATTTCCGATTCTGAGTTTCATTACTTGATTGAATCTTAAAAAGATTCAGTTAAACTAAATTGCTTCATAATTGAATAAAAGTTTACATTTCTATACCCAATTTTCCATAATTTACGGAAATATTGGATTAAGATGAATCTTAGTTATTGGGCTTACCCATTTTAATTCTCAAGGAGAAAACATGAGTGACAGCAGCAATCAATTGATGCCCCTGTCATTATCGGCACCTGGGGTGAATCTTGGTGCTTATATTAGTACTGTTAATCAGATTCCAATTTTATCGGCCGAACAAGAAAAAGAGCTGGCCGAACGTTATTATTATGACCAAGATTTAGACGCAGCTAAAATGCTGGTGATGTCACATCTTCGTTTTGTTGTGCATATCGCACGTAGCTATGCAGGCTACGGCTTGCCACAAGGTGACCTGATTCAAGAAGGTAACTTGGGCTTAATGAAAGCGGTAAAACGTTTTGACCCAAACATGGGCGTACGTCTCGTATCTTTTGCTGTACATTGGATTAAAGCAGAAATTCATGAATATGTGATTCGTAACTGGCGTATTGTCAAAATTGCGACCACTAAAGCGCAGCGTAAATTATTCTTTAATTTACGTAGCTTAAAAAAGTCATCTAAAAAATTAACTTTGGCTGAAGCACAGTCGATTGCCAATGACTTAAATGTAACACCTGAACAAGTCTTGGAAATGGAAGGCCGTTTAACTGCTTATGATGCTGCCTTTGAAGCTCAAGGTGATGACGACGATGAAGGTTCGACCCATGTCGCTCCTGCCCTTTATCTCGAAGATAACCGTTACGACCCTGCGCGTTTAGCGGAAGATGAAGATTACGAAGAACAAAGCACTTCAGCTTTACATGAAGCCATGGATCAGTTGGATGACCGTTCACGTAACATCTTACAACGTCGCTGGTTAGATGACGAAAAGTCGACGCTGCATGAATTGGCGGCGGAATATAATGTATCTGCTGAACGTATTCGTCAGTTGGAAAAAAATGCGATGGAAAAAATTAAAGTCGCAATGTCCTCAAACTAAGTTGAAGGCTTTTCCAGTCATTCTTAAAAAGAGCATTTCGATGCTCTTTTTTATGTCTGAATAGTATTGAATGACAAGCTACAACACAAAAACTTTGGGCATTTTTGCTTTAACCCTGCGTGCTAAATATGCTATGGTTATGCGCAAATTTTGTTAAGGTGAATGCACATGTGGATTGCCATTTCCGCACTTAACTTAGCTTTTGCTGTAATGCTTGGTGCCTTTGGTGCACACGGATTAAAAGCTCGCGCGACTGAAGCCCAATTGGCTTGGTGGCAAACTGCAACGGACTATTTCTTTTATCATGCACTGGGCTTACTTGCCCTCGCGATCTTATCCAAAGTCATTCCCCAACTTCCAATAAAAGCCAGTTTCCTACTTATACAAATTGGTATTTTCTTCTTCTGTGGTTCTTTATATGTGATGGCTCTAGGCTTACCACGTGGTCTTGGTGCAATTACCCCGATTGGTGGAGCGCTGATGATTGCTGGATGGCTCATATTGGCCTGGAATGCGTTTAAATACGCAAAATAATCAACAGCAGATATTAACCTTACTCAATCGGTAAGGCAGCAAGAACGGAATCCACAAATGCAAATTTATTTAAACGGCGAAGCTACACAAACCGAATGTGTCAACCTCTTGCAATTGGTTCAACAATTACAACTGGAAGGCAAACGCTTCGCTGTTGAAAAAAATGAAATGATCATCTCGAAAAGTAAATTGGAACAAACCCCAATTGCAGAGCAAGATCATATTGAAATTATTCATGCCGTAGGTGGCGGCTAAAATGGAGCTCCCATGGAAGATACACCCCTTATCATTGGTTCACGTACATTTAATTCACGACTTTTAGTTGGTACAGGTAAGTACAAGGACTTAACGGAAACTGACCAGGCCATTCAAGCCAGTGGTGCTGAAATTGTAACCGTTGCCATTCGCCGTGTGAATATTGGTCAACATCCAGACCAGCCGAACTTGCTTTCTGTAGTTCCACCTGAGAAATATACGATTTTGCCAAATACAGCCGGTTGTTTCGATGCGAACAGCGCGGTTCGTACTTGTATGTTGGCGCGTGAACTATTAGATGGTCACAATCTGGTTAAACTTGAGGTTTTAGGCGATGAGAAAACCCTATATCCAAATATTACCGAGACTTTAAAAGCTGCACGTACATTGATTGACGATGGCTTTGAAATCATGGTTTATACCTCAGATGACCCGATTGTGGCACAAGAACTGGAAAGCATGGGCTGTGTAGCGATTATGCCTTTAGGTAGTCTCATTGGCTCAGGTTTAGGCATTCTCAACCCACATACTATTTCGATCATTAAAGACAATGCCAAAGTGCCTGTCTTGGTCGATGCGGGTGTAGGTACAGCAAGTGATGCAGCGATAGCGATGGAATTGGGCTGTGATGGCGTATTAATGAATACAGCAATTGCAGCTGCACAAAACCCTGTTCTGATGGCTTCAGCGATGAAAAAAGCAGTTGAAGCAGGCCGTGAAGCATTCCTAGCAGGACGTATGCCGCGTAAACGCATGGCAAATGCCAGTTCACCTGAAACTGGATACTTCTTTAAATAAGAACTCATTCACGGTATAAAAGAGGACTCTATTGAGTCCTTTTTTTGATTTTGAAAACCTGATAACAATGAAAATATCCCATATATTTTGTACTTTGAGTCTTTGTGTCGCATCTAGTTGGCTGTCTGCCCAAGTGCCCAGCACAGCCAAATCACTCGCGCCTCAAGGTTGGGACATTTTGATGGCTACGACTGGCGACCTAAACAAAGATCAAATGCCAGATATTGCGATGATCGTGGAAAAACAAAAAGTCGATGTGGTGACCTATGATGACGATAGCAAAGTCGTTCATAACCATCCACGACAACTCATCGTATTTTTTAAAACCGCAAAGGGATATCAACGTATCGTTGAAAACAACAGTATCCCAGTCGCTCAGCAACCGAATTCATGCTTACTTGATCCACTTGCTGAAGCAGAAGACATCCAAATCAGTAAAGGCAATTTACTCGTTCATTTTAGTTATTTTATGGCTTGTGGTGGCTGGGAATGGCCCCGACATAGTTATACCTTCCGTTGGCAAAATCAACGCTTTGACCTGATTGGTTTTGACTACAATAGCTTTCACCGCGCTTCTGGTGAAGAAACATCGAAAAGTTATAATTTTTCGACCTTAAAACGTAAGGAAATTGTAGGCGGCAATATGTTTGAAGATGCCAAAACTCAAACCAAATGGTCAACCTTCAAAGCACCACAACAACTGACGCTTAAAAATATTAACTTTGATGATTTCTATACACAGTTCGAGTACTAAGTTAAACCTGAGCAATGCCAATCTAGCAATAAAAAAACCGCCAATTTCGGCGGTCTTTTTTAATTCAATTTGAATACACAACTTAAGGAATTAAACCTTCATCTCGCATCGCAATTTGAACTGATTGGCGCTCTGCAACTTTGTTGCGTAATGCAATGATATTTTTATATGGCGTTAAATCATGACCGATGCCATTTGACCAATTTGTCAGTACAAAGAGATAAGCATCTGCTGGGCCAAAGTTATCATCGACCAAATAGTCGTTATCCGATTCACCAATCGCTTTATCGATGTATGTCAATAAACGATCAATTTCTGCATAAGCTTTTTCTTTAGCGTCTGCATCTAGTGGTGCACCAAAGAATACGGCATAAGCATCATGTAATTCTGAGTTCAAATAGCCAAGCCATTCTAAAACTTTGGCACGACCTAAACCTGATGGCGGAATTAAGTCTTGTTTTGGATCATGCTGTGCAAGGAACGGTAAAATGGCCACATTCTCGGTCAAGATCAAACCTGGGTTGATTTCTAATGCAGGTACATAACCTTTTGGGTTGATCTCGTAATAATCTACCCCTTTTTCTGTTTTATGGTTTTTTAGGTCAACACGGACCAAATCAAAATCGACATTAATTTCATTTAAAATAATATGTGATGCTAATGAACATGCACCTGGAGAATAATAAAGCTTCATATCTGATCCTTGTTATGTACTATTCAATGTTTTAAATCTCTTCTGTCAAACTTTCAAGTGATCAAACCTGTAAATTGCAAAAAAGCGTAAATGCTGAAACACATATACTCTTTGACTATTGTCCATAATCAAGAAGATTTCAAGTCAATCTGTTATGCATTTTTATACTCAGTTGTTTTAACATAGCCGCGTTTAAGATTTGATGAAAAGTTACCGTGTTACAACTTAAAAAAGAACAATGGTTTTCCAATATTCGTACTGATGTACTCGCTGGCTTGGTGGTTGGACTTGCGTTGATTCCAGAATCCATCGCCTTTTCAGCTATTGCTGGGGTTGACCCTCAGGTTGGTTTGTACGCTTCGTTTTGTATTGCCGTCACCATTGCCTTTTTTGGTGGTCGTACAGCAATGATTTCAGCTGCTACGGGTGCGATGGCCTTACTTATGATCACGTTGGTCAAAGATCATGGTTTGCAATACCTTTTGGCTGCCACGGTTTTAACTGGTGTGATTCAGATCATTGCTGGCTATTTTAAAGTATCAAAACTTATGCGCTTCGTCTCGCAGTCAGTGGTGTATGGTTTTTTAAATGCACTCGCGATTTTGATTTTTGTCGCACAGCTACCTGAAATGTCAAAGATGGATAGTTTAGGCTATGTCTTTATGCTTTTAGGGCTTGCGATTATTTATCTTTTTCCATATCTACCTAAAATTGGCAAAGCCATTCCATCACCGCTGATTTGCATTATTGTCCTCAGTGGTTTGGCATTATTTTTAGGTGCTGACCTGCGTACTGTCAGTGATTTGGGTAAGTTTCCAGAGACTCTACCTATTTTCTGGATTCCTGAAATTCCTTTTAATCTTGAAACCCTCACGATTATTTTTCCCTATTCCATTACCCTAGCAACAGTTGGCCTATTAGAAACCATGATGACCACGACAGTGATCAATGAAGTCACTGGAACTGAAGGTGATCGTCATCAGGAATGTCGTGGTCAAGGGATTGCCAATATTGTCAGTGGCTTTATGGGCGGCATGGCTGGATGTGCCATGATTGGGCAGTCGATTATTAATGTTAGTTCTGGCGCGCGAACTCGCCTTTCCACTTTGGTTGCAGGTGTATTTTTGTTGTGCTTAGTGGTGTTCTTAAAAGACTGGTTGGCCTATGTCCCAATGGCGGCCTTAGTCGCGATTATGGTCATGGTGTCATTCACTACGTTCCAATGGAATTCTGTCAAGCAATTTTCAAAGCATCCAATGTCTTTTAATGTCGTGATGATTGCTGTGGTGATCGTGGTGCTCGCAACACATAACTTGGCGCTTGGCGTATTGGTTGGCGTGCTCCTCTCTGCGTTGTTTATTATCAATCACCTGGAAAGCTCGGTAAAAGTCACATCAGAACTTAAAGACGACGTCCGTAGCTACACAGTCTATGGACAAATTTTCTTTAGTAGCTCTGAGAGTTTTTATCAATTTTTTGATTTTCAGGAGATGGTTACTCATGTACGAATTGATCTGAGCCATGCCCATATTTGGGATATTACTTCCGTTAATATTTTGAAGAATGTCGTACAAAAATTTGAATCACAACAGATTCAAGTAGAGGTTTTTGGCTTAAATGAAGCAAATAGCACTTTACTTGACCGTGTCAGTGACTAATGGATTTTTGAAATATTCACTTTGAATCAAATCAATTTTCAATAAAGCGCGACCTATTGGGACCCTAAGCAGGATATATATAGCAAAGGGTTTCAATAATCAAAGTCTCATTTGTAATGACATTACATAAAATACTAAGCCTATAAAAAAGCGAAAAATTCACCATTCATTCGATTTAACTGTATAATTCATCTCATAAAATTATAACTATCAAAAATAAAACAAAGATTTGATGTGACTTTCTATTTATTTTTTTAAATTGTGGATACACAAAATTGGGGGAATTTTGATGGTATGGTTTTGGTCACGACACTGCATTCAAGCAAATCGGCTGCTGGTCTTAGCGAGTCTATTTTGCCTGCTATGTTGTATTGCTATACCCACTTTTGCCAATGCCACCCCTCAGATCTCAAGCAGTCATTGTCCTGTTGAAATTACCCATATTGCCACAGCTAAAAGCGCTGTCGAGCAAGAGCGCCCACGTACAGGTTGGCAAAATCTGCAAAAGCTTCCAGACACTTGGAATAAACGTTGGCCGGATTATCATGGTATCGCTTGGTACAAAATCCAATTTAAGTTGAACTGTGACCTCCATCAGTTAAATCAACCCATTGCTATCGCTATACAAGGCATCACCCAAAGTGGTCGGGTTTATATCAACGATGCCCTACTTTGGCAAGATTACATTTCAGCAGAACATTTTTCACGAAGCCAACATCAACCAAGAATTTTGAACTTGCCTAGCTCGAGTTTAAAGCAAGGTGTTAATACCATTTGGGTGCAAGTGTATGGTTCAGTGACCCAAAAATCAGGACTCAGTTCAGTTCAAATTGGGGAATACCAGCAAGTCTATAATACCTTTAAAATTTGGTTACTCGAACAACGACAATTAGTCGAACTCAATACGATGATTAATTTCGTCGTGGCTGTGTTCTTTTTTTTAGCATGGCTCGCCAATCGTAATGAAAGAGCTTACTTATGGTTAACCATCACAGGCATGGCTTGGGTATTTTATAGCCTGTGTATTATTTTTAATGGGCCAATTTCATTTCTAACCACAGTACAGGTCGACCGCCTACAAAATATCATTTTCTGTTTTTATACGGTTTTTGGCTGTATTGGTGCATGGTATTTTGCAAACCACCCATTCCCGAAAATTCAGAAACTGTTATTAAGCCTAGCCACCATCGCCGCGCTCTGTATAGGTTTTGCGCCAGAGGCTTATTTAAAGACCGTCATCCAAATTTGTTTTAGCTTCTTTGTTTTGGTCTTTATGGCCAAATGTATTAGCTACCCATATTTAGCCTATAAAGCCAAAATGGCTGAAACCTATTTGCTTGCAACGCTGTATCTGATTTATTTACCAATTGCGGTACATGATGCGCACTTTATGATGACCATGGAAGGCCATGCGCTCTCACCATATACTGGCCCACTAACCACCCTCGTTTTGGGCGGCGTACTGGCTTTGCGTTTAGCTCGACACACCCGTCAAATTGAGCGTTTTAATAAGACCTTAACTGAAAATGTACAACGAGCTGAACTGAAACTCGCTACCTCACTTGGTCAACAACATCAACTCGCGCTTGAAAATGCACGACTTCAAGAACGAATTCATTTATCTCATGACTTACATGATGGTTTAGGCGGATCAATTGTCCGTTCAATTTTACTGTTAGAACAAAATGACAAAATTGAAAAACCACAAATCATGTCGATGCTTAAACTGTTCCGAAATGATTTAAGACAAGTCATCGATTCAGGTTCGAGTATAGGAACGAAAGTTCCAGACACCCCGATCGAATGGGCGGCACCGATTCGCCATCGCTTTGTACAGCTCTTTGAAGAATTAGACATGAGCTCTAGCTGGAAAATTGCTGCCGAATGGATTCACTCACCTTCTGCGACCCAATGTCTCAATTTGACTCGTGTCGCAGAAGAAACCCTGACCAACATTTTAAAGCATAGTCGGGCTAGCAAAGTTAAAGTCAGTTTGTTCGAAACAGAGACTCAACTGATATTACGTATTGAAGATAATGGTATCGGCTTCGACCCTAATGATGTTGAACAAGGTCTACATGTTGGTCTACATAGTATGCAAACACGAATCCATCGTATCGGTGGTGAATTTAAAATACAGTCACAGCCGGGTTGTACCGTTCTTGAGGCCATTTTACCGTTTAAGCTTGATGGTGCTGACAGTGAAGATCTTGATGAAAAAACAGCCTAGATTAATGTTAATTCATGACTTTTGAGCTGAGCATTTGACTGTACATGGCAAATGCTCAGCACGGCTCCAATCGGTAAGATTGAGCAAAAAGCGGATTTATTCACGGTAAAAATTTGACTTGTGTATCTCAGGACTTAAAATACGGCATTCGAATTTTTTACATTTGCCAAAGTTATGTCGAACGATCAATTAGACCAGCACGCAGTAGATCTGGATAACCTGAACGAACACCGTGAAATCGTGACGTTTATGCGCCGCTCTGCGCCACTTAATACTTCGCAACGTACTGCGCTGGAACAATATGGTCATCTAATTTTGGAATATCCTGTTGGGGATTTGCGTCAACATTTTGAACACCCTGAACGCCCACTAACTGTAGAAATCGGTTTTGGTATGGGCCGCTCTTTGGTACTGATGGCAAAAGCAAACCCAGAACGTAACTTTGTCGGCATTGAAGTACATGTTCCGGGTATCGCTCAATGTGTGTATGAAGCCGGTCTTGCAGGTTTAACTAACCTTCGAGTATTGGATGCTGATGCCATCCAAGTGCTACGTGAAATGCCAGACAACAGTATTAACACTGTGCAATTATACTTCCCAGATCCATGGCAGAAGAAACGTCATTTCAAACGTCGTTTTGTATCTCATGACCGTATGCCATTGGTTGAAGAAAAATTAGAAATCGGCGGTACATTCCACTCAGCGACTGACTGGGAACCGTATGCTGAATGGATGATCGAAGTTCTTGAAGAACGCCCACGTCTTGAAAACCTTGCGGGTAAAGGCAATAGCTACCCTCGCCCAGACTGGCGTCCACAAACTAAGTTTGAACGTCGCGGAATTGAAGCAGGCCATAAAATTAATGACTTCATCTTCAAAAAAGTATATTAATTTTTGAATGAAAAAAAACCACCGTTAGCGGTGGTTTTTTATTGCTGTTTTTGATCTAAGATTTATCTGTGTTGTATCAAATCATATAAAATGAATAACCACTAAGCTACTTGCGCTTGGAGCTGACTTTGTCGAATCATATCCACGGCTTTTTCAGCAATCATCACTGTTGGTGCATTGGTATTGCCATTCACCACAGAAGGCATGATAGATGCATCGACGACACGAAGGTTTTGAATGCCGTAGACTTTCAATTCAGGGTCAACCACAGACATCTCATCTACGCCCATCTTACAACTACCGACAGGGTGATAAACCGTATCCACACGCTGACGTAAGATTGCACGTATATCATCATCTGTTTTGACCAGTGAGGTAAATAAATCTTGCTGATAATGACTCGATAAAGACGGCGACATCATCAATTGCTGCGTCAACTTAAAACCTTGTACCAAATCTTCTAAATCCTGTTCATCCCCTAAAAAGTTTGGATCAATCAATAATGGATCATTGACACTAGAACCACTTAGTTTGATCGTGCCGCGACTTCTTGGATTGAGCAGACATACATGACACGACAAACCATGACTTGCATGAAATTTTCGTGCATGGTCATCTACTAACGCCACGACAAAGTGTAATTGCAAATTTGGTATCGCTAAATCGGGTGAAGACTTTAGAAAACCGCCACATTCTGCAAAATTTGAAGCAATCATGCCTCGTCGTTCCTTACGATAGCGACTGAACTGCTTGAACATATCAATTGAGCCGGGTAAAGACATGCCAAATGTGCCTTGGTATTCTTTGACTTTATAACCAAAAATGAAATCGGGATGGTCGTGGAAGTTCTTTCCTACACCCGGTAAATGGTGTTTCACTTCAATGCTATGCGCTTGGAGCTCGGCCTGATCTCCCACTCCAGACAACATTAAAATCTGCGGTGACTGCATCGCTCCGGCACTGAGTAAGACCTCCCGTCTGGCTTTTAAGTGTTTCATTTGCCCTGCATGTTGGACTTCAACACCTGTGGCCACTTTATCTTCTATAATGATTTTATGTGTTGTGGCTTTGGTCAATACAGTTAAATTTGGTCGGTTTAAATGCGGAAACAAATAAGCACGCGCCACACTACAACGCTCTCCATTGATATGCGTGACCTGATAAACCCCTAAGCCTTCTTGTTCTGCGCCATTAAAATCATCAAGGACTTTATGACCTTGTGCACGAGCCGCTTCGGTATAGCGTTGATGGAAAATATTATCGCTTTGTACATCTGTGACGGAAAGAGGGCCGTCATTACCGTGAAATTCATTGTGTATTCGGTTGTTATTTTCCGAGCGAATAAAATAGGGCAAGACCTCGTCGTATGACCAGCCAGTATTTCCCTGTGCCGCCCATTGATCATAGTCATTTTTATGTCCACGAATATAAATCATGGCATTAATACTCGATGAACCACCAAGGCATTTTCCACGTGGTTGATAGCCTTTACGACCATTCAAGCCAGCTTGAGGCACAGTTTCAAAGGCCCAATTATTGATCTTAGTCGGTAAACTCACCACGCATGCAGCTGGAATATTGACCGTCCACTGATCACCTTGCCCACCTGCTTCTAGCAAGCACACAGATATATTCGGATCTTCACTGAGGCGTGCAGCCAGTACGCACCCCGCACTTCCACCACCAATCACAATGTAATCAAATTCCATTTTTGACATTATTTTCATCCAATTGATTCTTTTTATAAATGCACAATAAGGGATTTAACCCTGACTAAAAAGTTTCTTTTTTAAAATTGTAAGCGTGCTACTGTGCAAGAAGGATGAAACTAATGATCGAAATTTTGAGGCAAGCGTCACTCATGCAAGGTAGCAATAATATCTGTCAAAATAATCAATGAACTTGATACGCCCAATCTTGGACTCTATTATTTTTTTAATTTATCGACATTTAAAAGCACAGTAAGCCGCATAGCTAAAGATTTGACTGAAACAATAAATTTGATCAAAGCCTATTTCCGTCAGTAAGCTTTGATAGTGCTGCTGGCTAATCAGTTCAAAATCATCTTCTAAACGCTGCATCATTTTTGTCGCTTGCGCAGCAGATAAACCTTGCATTTGGCAAAATTCAGGCAGGACACGCTGCTCAAAATTCGAATGAGTTTGCATCAAATCAAAACTTAAAAAAATGCCCTGCGGTTTAAGCAGTTCAAATGCTTTTGCTAAAAAATTCGTTTTCTCTGGCAACGCAATGAAATGCGTCACCAAGATACTCAGCACCGCATCGAAACAACTCAACTGCTCAAAAGCAGTATGACTGCCCAAAATAAAATTAACGCGATGCAACTGTCCAGCAGCTTCAACACGTTGGCGTGTTTGATTCAGCATGTTTTCAGACAATTCTGTAACGGTAAATGACCATGTTGGATTCAAGGCCATGAGATAGCCCAATTCATAACCCGTCCCACATCCAATAATCAATATATGGGCATCTTCAGCGACATGGCAATTCAACACCGCCTGAATTTGTTGATGGACAAGTTCATAGCCGGGAATTAATTTTCGAATATGCGCATCATAACTTGCGACCACTTGCGGACTATTAAAATCTTTTGCCATGTAACATCCTGTTTGACATGTATGTCTAAGCTAATAAATATTCATTGTTCTATACGGATTATTTATTTCTGATGATGCCCAAGAATCTGCTGACTCAACATTTCATAGACCACTTTCAGATCGACTTGATCAGCTTGCTCAAGCATATGAGCATGCATCAACATGATATTTTGATCCCCACGCATGGCAGGACCTGTTTGCATGTTACGTGGTTCAGCCTGAGTAGCTTTATTGGCTGTCTCTAAAATCAAAGGATAAAGTAAGCTAAATTCGACTTGTTTTGCATCAACAATCTGCTTTGCCATGTCATAACAATAATTACTAAAATTACAGGCAAACACCGCAGCAAGATGCAGACTCAAACGCTGTGCCGAATCATATTGATAAACCCTTTGGCTAATACTATTTGCTAAATCTGTAAGTGTCGTCAAATCCGTAGAATACGACGCTTCCACAAAGATCGGTGTCGAGGTCCAATCCACATCTCGGTCTAAACTAAAGGTTTGTAAAGGATATAACACCCCTGCTCGCGAATGCTGTTGGGTCAGTACCGTGATATTGGTGCTACCAGACGTATGCACAATCAGAACTTGTGGCAGATAGGCTTTGACTTGCTGAATAACGGTTGCAATCGACTGGTCGCTCACCGCTATGATCAATAGATCAATCTCAGCATTCAACTCACTTGGGCTATGAATGGCTTCTGCACCTACACTTGCTGCAAGTTTTTCTGCCTTTTCAAGATTTCGTGCATAAATTTGCACAATGTGATGTTGTGGATGAAGCACATTGAGCAAATGATGTGCAACACGACCTGCACCCACAATACTGATTCGCATATAAATTTAACTCATTTTGGATGGCTACAGCATGTCAGGAAAATATCGGACGTGCAAATCGAGTTGTATCGATAGAATGATTTATTTTCAATACTTCCCATCAATTTCGCTCAGATAAGTACTATAAAGGGATGCGTTTCATCCCTTTAGCTAGACGTCAATCTGACGTCTAATTCATATCTTGCCCATTTCAATCTAGACAATATCCACGATATACACTTTAGCTTTTACGATTTACCAATGATTTGATTCAGTGTTTGTAGGTATTGTTCTGCATCGCGGCGCGCATTGAATTTCTTTTCAAATACACCTGTGTTTTGCACACTATTGGGCGTGTATTCTACCGACACAACAAAGGTATCAAGCAAATCTCTATTAATCCGAATTGCAATAATATGATGTGAGTTTAAATAAAAACCTTCATCAACCTTAACTAACATGACCCGCCTCAAAAATCCCACATAATAAAATAGATAAAAAATCTAAACATTCATAAACTTGGATGCATTACCGCATACAGTCATTCATGTGTTAGACCTATTTTATTGTAACGCCATTATGTGATTTATATTGCAATTATTATGTAATTTAAATAAATTCTCAGAGAAAATTTTTGAGTTTCAGCCATCTAAACATGATTGATTTTCAATTCTAGCTAAAGATTGGATAAAAAGACTGGATATAAAAAAAGCCTGCTGCCATAGCCATGGCAACAGGCTCATTTCAGTACGACTGATTTAACTCAAATCAATCGTACAGAGAGGTTGAATGATTAAACACTTAACATGCTATTTAAGGTTTCTGATACATTCTTCGATTTCACGACAGGTTTAAGCGCTTCAAGTTCGGCTTTAACTTCACTACGCTGCGGCTCTGCCAACGTGTACCAACGGGACAAAATTTGCAGTAACCGTGAACCGACAATTGGATTTTTCTCATCGAGGAATTTTGCTAATTCAACAATATGCTGCACACCAAAGCTCCAAGTGTTGACAGGATTGCTATTTAAGCCACCAGTAACCGCACGAATACGGTTCGGCACTTTCAAGTCATAATCAGGATGAGCAGTCAGTGCCTTAATGGTTTTCGCAGTTGCTTTCGGATGTGCCGCTTGCAACATAAACCATTGGTCTATCGACAAAGCTTCATTTTTAAAGCGTGTATAGAAGGTTTCTAAAGCTTGCTGTGCTTGTGGTGCATCATTCCAAACCAATACTTTTAAAGCACCAAGGCGTTCAGACATATTGCCTGTTGAGCTGAATTGTTCATAAGCCAATTCAAATACAGAGGCATCGCCTTGACGTGCCATCATGCTCAACATAATGTTTTTCAATGCACGAACACCCATAGCTTGTGAAAACTCTTTCTGCGCATCTGGGTCTAAAGTTGCATAAGTCTCTTTAAAAAATGAACCTAGCTCACGTGCCACACGACTTAACAGTGCTTCACGCTGTTCCTGCACTTGGGCAGGACTGTAGTCGGTATCAATACGGCTACCTAAATAACCCTCTGTCGGTACATCGAATAAACGTGAAGCAAGTAGTGGATCACGCTCAACCAATGCTGGTAATGTATTTTGAATAGCTTGAACATAGATGTCGGCATCATGGCCATTTAACAAAATACGTTCTAACAAGGTTTGGCTGGCTTGCCATTGGTTAAAACCATTCGGCTCGTACTGCATCAGGAAAGCAAGCTCTTCATCTGAATAGTTAAATTCAAGATTAACAGGTGCAGAGAAATTACGCAGTAAAGACACAACAGGCTGGGTTTTTACACCGCTAAATGTAATGGTTGCAGTATCGGTATCAAATAAATACACGCCATCTTTGATGCCATTTTCAACCAATGCATCTGAGCTGAGAACTAACTGTTCACCACTCGTCGCATCAAACAATGCCAAAGCCACAGGAATAGGCACAGCTTTTAAATTTGGATATTTCGGGTGTGCCTTTAAGCTTTGTTTCAAGCTTAAAGTATAGGTTTGATTTGCAGCATCGTACTCACCTTTTGCTTCAAGTTTTGGTGTGCCCGGTTGGTTATACCAAATCAAGAAACTCGACAAATCTACACCTGAACCCGCTGTCAGTGCTGCTACCCAATCTTCAACAGTCACGGCTTGACCATCATGGCGTTTGAAATATTCATCTGTACCTGCGCGGAATTTTTCTTTGCCCAGGAGTGTTGCCATCATGCGGTTGATTTCCGCACCTTTTTCATACACTGTTGCGGTATAAAAGTTATTAATTTCAACAAAATGATCTGGACGCGGTGGATGTGAAAGCGGGCCTGAATCTTCTGGGAACTGATGAGCTTTTAACACAGCAACGTCATCGATCCGTTGTACCGCAGCAGATTGTAAATCTTCTGAGAACGACTGATCACGGAATACTGTCAAACCTTCTTTTAAGCAGAGTTGGAACCAATCACGACAGGTAATACGGTTACCCGTCCAGTTATGGAAGTATTCATGTGCAATCACAGACTGAACGCGCATGATCGCAGCATCAGTGGTGTATTCTTCATCAGCAAGCACACAAGAGGTGTTGAAAATATTCAAACCTTTGTTTTCCATTGCACCCATGTTAAATGCACTGGTTGCCACGATCATATAATTGTCTAAATCATAAGGACGACCATAATGTTCTTCGTCCCAACGCATCGAATGTTTTAAAGCTTCCATGGCAATATGACATTTTGGAATGTCTTTTTCTTCTGCATAGATTTCTAAAGCAACATTACGACCTTCAGACGTTACGTAAGAATCTTTGAGTACCGCCAAATCACCAATCACACAAGCAAATAGATACGATGGTTTTTTGGTTGGATCTTGCCAAACGGTATAATGACGACCTTCACCGATTTCACCCGCTTCAATCAAATTACCATTGGCAAGTAATACAGGGAATTTTTTATCCGCTTCGACACGTGTGGTAAATACCGATAGCACATCAGGACGGTCAGGATAATAGGTAATTTTACGGAAGCCTTCAGGCTCGTTTTGGGTAACGAATAAATCGCCTGCCGCTTGGTATAAGCCTTCGAGTTGAGTATTGCTTTCAGGATGAATCACGACTTCGGTTTCAATGACAGCTTGGTCAGGTGCATTTGAAATTACCAGTTGTTCTGCATCTACAATATAGGCATCTGCTGGCAAAACTTGACCATTTAAGCGAATTGATTTGAGTTCCAAATCACGACCCAATAACACCAAATCCCCAGCCGTTTGACGCTGCATCACTAATTTTGCATTTACATTGGTATGCTTATCAAAGACTTGAATATCTAGATCGATACTATCTACGACAAATGATGGTTTTTGATAATCTTTTAAATAAACAGTTTGGTCTGCTTCGACCACTGGATTTGCCGCAATATTCATATCTCGTCCTATTCCTTAGTTATTGCTTCATCAGCTTTTTGAACACATTGTGAATGACTTGATCATACGACAAGATGCATAAGCTGTCTTCGCATTTACAATGATTTATATATGGGCTCAGCGCATGTTGTTTTCAATCATCTTTATAGAATAATTTAAAGGCTGGCACATATTTTCGCCATGTTTAAGCAAAATAAATGCCTGAGTTGAGTACAGCTACTTCAATAAGCAAATTTTTTATCTAACTAAAATAAATAAAGCGCCTATATACTAGAAAGAGAAAGTACAGGTGCTTAATCCATCTGTACGTTCAAATTATTGCGCTCAAACTTACCTGTTTAAGACTTATACGATTATTGATTTGCAAAAATTAAATCGAGTGCGCTTTCATAGTCTGCAGCAAAGTAAAATTGAAATGCCGTGACTTTTGAAGTGAGGAATTGCTGAATTTCTTCCGTCGCACCCGCCACATAAATTTTAGATACTTGATGTTGCTGCGCCAGGCCCAATAACTCGATCGTCTTTTCCAGTGTTTGATCATGCCCAATAATCAGCGCACCAACCATACCCTGTGGCTGCTTATATAATTGCATACGGGTGATATTGCTGTTTTTAAGTGCGTCTGACATATGTATTCCATACAAAGAAAGGATAAAAAAAGATTAAAACCTTAAGAAATCAAGCCGAATCTTACTGTGTATCAGGTTCATTAGATTCCGCTTGGTTTCAATCCTAGAAGCCCAGATCATTAGAATTATAAGCTCAATATATACAAATATACTTTTAAAATCCAATCGCTTAGGTGATTCCTTCCAAAAAGTACCTTAACTCTCGAATCATATCAATATTCTGATTTAGATTTGATTGCATACTTCTGTTTAAACGATGCACCAAGATGTTTCTTTTTCAACAGTTTAAGAATTTTGAGAATTCATTAGACATAGCCATACGCATCAATATTATTTTGTTACTTTAAAATTAATATTTTATTTTCAATATCTTAGCAAATAAATATACAGTTTATCTGCTTTAAAATCTCTACTCAAAACATTTGAGCATGCGTTTTGCATCTACTTAATTGCCAAAAGCAAAATCATCAGGCTAAAACAAAAAGAGGTGCATTATGTTTATTAAAGAACACATCATCCGTATTGAAAATATGAAGACACTGCAAGCGCTTGATGCTGCAAATATCGACCATCAGGTGATTGCAATGTTTATGACCTGCGAAGGGATTCCACTCAAAGCCTTTGAGGTCAGTTCATTACTTAATTCATATAGTGCATTAGGCACTAAAAAAGTCGCGTCTAAAAAAGTGCAAGCTTTAATACAAGCCAAACAACTTGGAGAGGAGGACGAATCGATCCCATGCCCAGCCGCCTATTAATAATCCATTCTGACTAAAAGCTGCATCATCACTATGCAGCTTTTTTTATTTGTCAACATATCGCCTGAGCTGCCGCAACTGAAATTGCAAACCCGTCTTTAAACAGAGATGTGTATAATCCATTTAACCTTTCAAGAAACGCTGGCAACATGTTCAATATTCTACGCAAACAAATGGATGAAAGTACGCAATGCCCGTTGTGTCGTGCATCTATGTATTGGGTAGATGCTGAAAAATTAGATGAGCAAGAATTTAATTTTTATCAGTGTAGCCACTGTCATCATCAAATATTTCCAGAACAGCAATACAACTGTCATTGTGAAAACTGTCAGGCCGCGCGAAAAAAACTACTGAAAGAAACCCGCTTACAAGAACAGCGTAAACTCAAAAATAAAGATATCGTTGAACGTGAATTAAGTGAACTGAGTTTTTTACAGAAACTCTTTTTGCTGGCTTTATTGGATAATCACGTCCAAGAACATACGGCACATCAAGAATTTATCGACTGGGACGCTATTAAATACCACAACATCAGCCCGAATTATTTCTTCCAACAATCACTCAAAAAGCATCTCGTGCATGAGCAAATTTTGATTGTGAAAGATGATGCGCTACAAGCTGAACAGTATTATATCAATGTCCGTCTGGATGGCTATTCGGAGCCCAGTCTTTTTAGCGTAGCGCAGCAACTCCGTCATTGGTTTTATGAAAATTTAGCCTTGGGTGTTCCATTTAAAAGTGCTGACGAAGTGAAAGAGTGTTTGTATCTCCTACTGTTTCAAGAAATTGTGCAATTTATGCAGTTTTACTGTAAGACATGGGGCATTCAAATTGCAGGAAATAAAAGCTTTCAAGTGTTCTGTTATCGCCTACTCGACCATCTTGCGGTTGGGCAGATTTATTATATGATTCAGTCAGCACTCGAATACCTACATAAACAAAAAGCCCTGCAAGTTCGTAATGAAAATTTCATTAACACCAATCTGTTAAAAAAGACCTTACAGCAATACCGTGAACGTGGCTTACAGGAAAAATGGGAAACTTTTACCCTCCCTCGTCCGCCACAACTCCCCTTTAGTAAAATGAGTGAAATTTTGCTCTTTAACTTTTTAGGACTCGATGAAAGTATCTTTGTGCAACCAATACGCCATGCTTGGAAAAAAATCGAACCTCGCTTAAATTTTTATTCCACAAAGCGTTGCATGTACTGTGGTTCACAAGAACTCTCTGTCGATTATGATGCCGCAGATTATGTGACCCTGTTCTGCCGTAATTGTAAACATCAAGACCATTACTTCACCCGCTAAGGGAGAAAACGATGAATCAATCTGAAAATTTTGAAACGACCATGAACAGTGAATTGACTGACTTAAATAGCCCGCTTTTGCAAAGCGTTATTAATGCGTGGATTGGACTTCAATCCAAACAACCTTTAGTGCATATCCTCACCAATGCAGTCGCGAGCAATTATGTGGCCAATGTCCTTTTAGCTGCGGGTGCTTCTCCTGCAATGATTGACAATCCCTTTGAAGCTGAAAGCTTTGCCTCGATTGCCAGTGCATTGAATATCAATTTAGGCACGCCAACGTCTGAACAAATGCAGGCCATGCAAATTGCTGCACAAACAGCACAAAATTTAAATAAACCTTGGGTGCTTGACCCTGTCGGTTATGGCCCCGTTTTGCCATGGCGATCTGAAATGGTTGACCAATTACTCCAATACAAGCCAAGTATTATTCGCGGCAACGCATCAGAAATTAGCGGTCTTGCAGGTAACCAAGGAGAATCACGCGGTGTCGATAGCACGCTCAATAGTGCCGAGATTTATTTAAATGCTGTGCCCTTGTTAGAACACTGTGAATGTGTGGCAATTTCAGGCGAATCGGATTTCATCTTATCGAAAGAAATGAATGCGGTGATACAGATTAATGGTGGATCTTACTTACAACCCAAAGTGACGGCTTCTGGCTGCGCTTTAGGTGCGTTAACAGCGGCGTATTGCGCCGTGAGTGAAACGCTAACTGCCGGCACGGTCGCTGCACATTTGCACTTTGCGATTGCGGGTCAAAAAGCCTATGAACTAAGTTCAAGCGTCGGCAGTTTTAATGTTGCATTTTTAGATGAAATTTATAATCTCAATGAAGATGATTTCAATCAACTTGCCAACATACAAATTTATGCACTATGAACTACGATAGCTTGAGAAAAAAAACAGCTTGAGTAAAAGGCTCAAGCTGTTCAAGGATTTATGCTGTTTTGTACCAATTAATATGCTACAAAAAATTTACTGTCCCGTACTGTCACTTGCAGCATTGGCATCAAACATTTCTGAATCTTCGATCGTTTCTGTTGGATTACTCAAAATCATGTCTAGGTCATAGTCTCCCGCATAGACAATATTTTTGATTTTTGAACAGTCGCCATCACTCATTTCATAATTTAAGACTTTGGCTTCATCACCAATTTTAAACTCAGCAAGAACGACGTTTTTATTTTCATCAAAACTCAGTTTAGGCTGAACGCCTTTTTTCGAATCTTGCTGCGGATCTTGGCTATCCGTGAAAATATCAAAATCTACATTACACGCTTGTTGCGACTGCTTACAGTTAATTTCTGCTTGCATACGTTCCGCTAACGATGGCTCAAAATAGGCAGCGAGTTGATCTTTACTCAAAGCATGTAATTTCAACTCTTGGTCATAAATTTGTTTGACCAATTTTTCAGGAGTAACACATTTCTGCGATTGCTCTTGTATTTTTTGCTCTGCAGGCTGACAAGCCGTTAAAAAGATTGCCGCACCAAAACCTAATAATCGATATATCGTCATTTGTCCCATAACACATCCATGTCCGTCATTAAACTGCTCGCCCAACTGCCAGATTCATACTTGCTTCAAAAATGGTTGAAACATTTAATTTACAAATACACATTAAACCCATGCCATCAAAATAATCTGGCACGTGCTGCATAAAAAATTGAACATGTTCATCAGATTTTTTCCGTAGCCGAACCAATTGCTCAGGCGTCACCTTCGGTAAATCACAACGATGAACAAAAATATCCTCAGCCCGATGCTGCACATCATGCTGACGGATTTTATAACTATTTAAAACATCCGCATACTCAGTGGGCATCGGGACACCGTGCCTTGGATAAAACTTAACAGAGCGCGAGGCAAATAATGTATATACCTTTGGTTGTGCCAATGTAGCCACAAACCACATCGGAATCGCTGGAAATCGAATCTGATGCTGCATCGCCACTTTAATCGCCGAGTTTAAGGTCAGATTTTTCCGACGGTAATCAACCAATACCCCAGCCCGTGAATTAAAAATAAAAATCGGCCGATTGTTATGCATAATTTTTAATATACGCACAATGTTTTGCCCAATCAGTTTATTCTGCTCAAAATACTGAATGATTGGTAAGGCAACAATATCTGGGTCATGCATGTATTGATAAAGTTGCTCAATCTTAGAAGTTGGGAAAATACATTGATCAAACTCCCAGAGCCGTTGAAACAACTCATGTTTTTCTTCAATCGTGAGTTTGCAAAAATCAATGATATTCTCAGTGATCGCCATACCAACACCCATTTTCTTAATGGATTAACTTTGATATTTTTTCAAAGTCCCTAGTTATAAAGTTTTCCGAAGCGGTATTTAAATGAAATAAAATTATTCATAGATCATCAATGATGATTAAAACCCCAAGTTAAAAATGAATCGCTATTTAACCTCATGCTTTTTTAAAATCAACCATATCAATATTTCTTACTTTTGAACCGTTTTAGCCATCTAATAACCCAAAAGATATAGCGTTCCTTGACTGTTACATCATGTAAATATGATACGTTTTAACATCGTGAATTGCAGCCCCTGTTATATAGGATTTCTTATACTTTCTAGTCATACAAAAAAGACAGCTTCGAAAAGCTGTCTTAGAGTCATTTTTAATATTTGAGCATTAGGCTTGGTAATAGATATCAACCGTTTTAATGCGGTTTTCATCCATTGCCGTGACTTTAAATTGAATGCCTTTAAAATCAACCACAGTACCGACTTCTACATTGCCGTGGGTCTGATCTAAAATAAGACCTGAAACACTGATATAACCATCATCTTCTTCGATCAAATCCAGCATTTCCAATTCAAGTTCTAACTGATACAGATCGAGCATGCCTGAAGCTTTCCAATGTTCATCATCGATTTTAATCAAATCAAGTTGTTCATCTGCATCAGGGAATTCACCAGCAATCGCTTCAAACACATCGAGTGGTGAAATCAGACCTTGTACCGCCCCAAACTCATCCGTAACCAGCACCAAAGAGCCTTTTGAGGTACGCAAGTTATTAATCGCATCAATCACCTTCATCTTTTGGAAAATAAAGATTGGACGATGACGTTTAATCAATGCTTTTAGATCATCTTCACTGTCTAGAACATCAATAAGTTCTTTCGCGCGGACAATACTAATCACTTTATCCAAGCTACCACGACACACAGGGAATAAACTGTGCGGCACTGAAAGGACTTGCTCACGAATTTGCTCAGGTGTGTCATTTAAATCCACCCAAGAAATTTGATTACGGGGAGTCATGATCGACGCAACTGAACGCTCTGCAAGCGTCAACACCCCCCCAATCATGTAACGCTCTTCGTCTGCAAAGGTTTCTTGCGCCTGATTACCAACTTGATCGGATTCTAAGCGCCCACCCATCAGTTTTAAAATACTGTCCGCAGTACGATGACGTAATGGAATTTTCGCTTCATGTTTTTGAGCATTGCGTTGACTAAACTGGTTAAAGGCTTCGATGACAATCGCAACACCAATACCTGAGTAGATATAGCCTTTCGGAATATGGAAACCAAAACCTTCTGCTATCAAACTAATACCGATCAGTAATAAGAAGCTTAAACATAGGATCACGACGGTCGGATGTCGGTTTACAAAAGCCGTAAGCGGTTTAGATGCAAGTAACATCACTGCCATTGCCACAATCATTGCAGCCATCATGACATAAATGTTGTCGACCATACCGATCGCTGTAATGACAGAGTCTAAAGAGAAAACCGCATCTAAGACAACAATTTGCGCAACTACTGCTGTAAAGCTGGCATATGCCACTTTTGTTGTCACTTGAACTTCTGGTTTACCTTCTAATTTCTCATGCAGCTCTGTGACTGCCTTATAAACTAAGAACAATCCACCGAACAATAATATGAGATCTCGACCAGAGAATGTCCAATCAAAAACGGTAATCAGGGGCTTTGTTAATGTGACCAACCAAGAGATTGCAAATAACAATCCTAATCGCATTAATAATGCGAGTGAAAGACCAAGTACACGGGCTTTGTCACGTTGTTCTGGAGGGAGTTTTTCTGCCAAAATGGCAATAAAGACTAGGTTATCAATACCTAGTACAATTTCTAAAATAATTAATGTAAGTAAACCAACCCAGATTCCGGGATCTAACAAAAATTCCATTAGCTCTCTTCCTCATTCTGGATTATAAGAATATCTTCAATCAGACCAACGCACGGCGACGGATCCATAAATTTAACCTATGTAACTAGAGACCATTCCATTATGCACAATCTTGCGCATTTGTAATGTATTCAAGCATATTTTTTCGCATCAACTATATGACAAAATGTTAAGAAACGCTGAATGCATTACAAATCGAATGGGCGATATAAAATACACATCTAGATGTTAAAACCTACTTTTTGAGATCTCCTCTTCCACTTTAAAAAAGTATGAATTCACCTGACTTTTAATTAAATGTAATTAAGGACGCTTGTAATAGATTGTATGACAAATCTAAAGAATTATTTATTTCTACCTTTTGGTAAAAAATATTAATATTCAATTCAAATTAAAAACTTATTTATTTTCACTACACTATCTCTATACTTAACCTTATTTTTAATTTCTGTTAAGCATTTAGACAGAATATCAATATAATCTATTTAGATAATCTAAAAATGAGATATCTTCTACTTTCTATTTTTTTATTGTGAACTCTTGCTATTACCCTCTATTTTTCAATAGAATGTTAAAACATTAAATAAAATTAAAACAAATATTCAGGGGACTCCTTTATGACAAAAAAGTATTCAAAATTTTTACCATCCACCGATGACTTTAGTTTAGAAAATTTTCCTTTCTACTGGGTTACTCAGGTGCATTCACAATATGTTTTAAACGTCGACCATGCATTGAAAAAGTATGGCGTTGATAATTCACGTCGTCGTATCCTGCTCGCACTCAAGTCTAAACCACATGCTAGCGTTTCAGATTTATCTGAAATGGTCGTATCTAAAATGTCGACCACAACCAAGATCGTTTATCGCTTAAAAGATGAAGGCTTGGTAGATACTTATTCTTGTGAAGATGATGCGCGTATTACCCGCGTCGTGTTAACCGATAAAGGCACTGCTATGACGCAGAAGATTAACGATCTAACGAATGTCGTTCTAGAGCAATCTTTTGAAGGCTTAACACCCCTACAAATTGAAAAAACCATGGAAAGCTTAAAGCATATCTTTAAAAACTTAGCTCGCTAAGCATTTGCATCACCGAAATATCAATCGAAAATATTCAGTTGGGGACTGATTTTTTCGATTTTTATTTTGGGTGCGTGTGCACATTCAAACTCATCAATAGGAAAACCTTGTACAAAACTTTGGATGTTGGGTGATTTCCAACTCAGCCACTCTTCTAACCTCGCATGCGGAATTACAATCACCGAACGTTTTACATTGCCCGGCTCATGAAAGTGCTTCATCATCTCATGCTGAATAGCGTCCATCGTAATCATGGTACTTGAACGTACAATCTCATCACCTTGTCTACAAATGTCATATAAGGCAGCAATATAAAACGCTTCTCCATCTTTGCGCTTAACACTCCAACGCTGCGGCTTATTATCAATATACATTGACTCATAAAACTCAGACACGGGTATTACGCCAAACTTACATTTTGAAATCGCATTAATAAACGTAGGCTTTTGATACAAAGTTTCATTTCGGGCATTATAGGTTTTAAGTGCAATTGATTTGTCTTCGGCCCATTTAGGCACCATGCCAAAATTCACTTTTCGCCACTCTAGCCCTTGTTCAGACTTAAAGAGTAGCGGCAAATCATAATTTGGATAGACTTCCTCAGGATATTCAAAGCTGATTTCAGGCAAGTTTTGAGACTTTAATTGCGATAAGGTAATCGGTTTGAAATTAGCACACATATTTGCCATAATCCGCAAAAAATCAATCTTTATAATAAATGAAAAATCTAGACCGAAGTCGCTTTATCGTTTTAATTCTAATTTCAAGCCTATATTCAACCGCACATGCCGCAAAAGTCTCTGTACATACCGTTTCATTTCTACCTTTTAGTCTCGACGCGCTCTATCTCAACGAATATCCATTTAAACAAGACCTAATCAATGAGACTGAGATTCCGGCAGGCAAATACCGCATTCAGTACAAGCATTTACGCAATCAGCAAATGATCAGTACACATCATTGGGTGACGGTCAAAAATCTTCCCCACACCCAAGAACAACAATTTTCATTGGTCATATTGCCTGATGGTGAAGTAATCAATGTCTCTGATTTTAAAATTACATCTCCAGAGATGTTTCCTGAAATCCGTTTTGCAAAACGTGCTCAAAATAGTTATCGCTTGATGCAAAATCAGCAAAGACAAAGAGATCAGTTTGGCGTGATTCTTCCTGACGTAGATGAAGCCCATACGACGGAATTGGAAGATCAATTTGGCTGGTTTACGGTGAACGAAGATGAAGGGCGTGTCAGGACTAATTGTACAGGCACGTTTAAAATCAACCCTCAAGATGCGCTCCCCTATTTCATTACTGCAAATTCAGCTCTTCAGTTTAATTATCAATAAGGAAACAAAATACATAACGCATATTTAGCGTTTAGTGATAACAATCCGCTTATTCCAATTGCAGATCGAACAATTCATGAGGCAACAGATTACAAAAATGGCTTGAAGTTTGATGTGTATATTCACAATATCCAAAAAATGAAAACCGAGAGTATTTCTTCTAATTATTCAATCTACAATTATAAGGTACAGTTCAAGCTATATATGACGGCCTTGCAGCGTAAACCTATGCTGTTGATGAATCACAAAATGTACTATCAGGATAATTGTTCAAGCCAAGATATTGGCTCTTTTCTCTATTACAAGACACGTTGGAGCCGTTTTTGGGACTATATTCTGCCTGATATTTCATGGAAATAAACTAAAAATGTCCTGCGTAACATTAGCTGCGGTGAAGTCTATTGCACAAGATAAAATAGACTTCAATTTGTGTGTTTTAAGCAGGGAACGTTTGCCAATGGGTGCGGGTAAATTCCTCAAATATCCACTCACCATTAAAGCGACCAAGGCCTGAATTCCGTTCACCGCCAAAGGGTGCATTAGAATGATCCGCCACACTGATGCCATTGATATGCGTCATACCTATATCGAGTTTGGCCGCAAACTCTCCGCCGCGTGCTAAATTTGAGGTACATACCGCACTCGATAAACCAAATCGGGTTGAATTTGCCAATTCTAGTGCATGCGCTTCATCTCGCGCTTTTAAAATCGGCAAGATTGGCCCAAAGCTTTCTTCTAATGCAATATCAGCATGTGCATCCACATGGGTGAAAATATGCGGTGCAACCAATTGACCTTCAATACCCCCCGCGTAGGCTAAAATTGCATCTTGCTGAATGGCATTTTGAATAATAGTTTTTAATTTATCGATTTGCGACTTATTGATAATGGGCCCTATCAGGGTTTCAGCATCATTCGGATCACCGACCACAATGCTTTTTACCCGTTTAATTAATTTTTCAACATAAGCATCGTGCAAGGATTCATCCACAATCACTCGATTGGTACTCATGCAAATTTGTCCTTGATGCAAAAAACGCCCCATCACGGTCAGTTCAACGGCTAAATTTAAATCTGCATCATCTAAAATGACCAAAGGCGCATTGCCGCCAAGTTCCAGCGCTAAACGCTTAATCCGTGAACTTACCAAAGCTTTCACCCCCACCTGTTGACCCACTTCAGTTGAACCTGTAAATGAAATCAATTTAGGTACAGGATGCTCTACAAAATAGTCGCCAATTTCACTGCCGCTGCCTGCAACGACATTTAACACACCATGCGGTAAACCCGCTTCTTCAAATAACTTTCCGAGCAACGTTCCACCTGTCACTGGCGTGTCACTTGCAGGCTTCAGCACCACACTATTGCCGCAAGCAATCGCAGTCACCACAGAACGCATCGACAAATGAAATGGAAAATTCCAAGGGCTAATCACTGCTATGACTCCCAAGGGTTTGCGCAGTACAAAACTCTTTCGACTCGGATCTTTACTCTCTAGCTCCACGGTGTGCATTTTTTCAGGAAAACTCAGCGATTCTTGGATAATGCCGAGCGCCGCATCAACTTCAATATTGGCTTTTAAACGTGTACTCCCAGATTCATCTATCAGCCATTGAATAATTTCTTCTCTGCGCTGCTGAATGGTTTGAGCTAATTTATTGATAACTTGCTGACGTATTTCAATGGGCTTGGTCATTTCTGATTTAAATGCTGCTTCTGCCGCACTATAAGCACTGTCTACATCGACACTGCTGGCTGCCTGCAATTCAAAAATCTGTGCTTGGCTAAAGGGATTTATATTTTTGATGTGACGCGTTGAAGTCCCTGCTCGCCATTGCCCACCAATATATTGCAAATCTAATGCGGTATAAGCTGACATCGTTTCCATCCTATTTTTATCATTCATCCCAATGTAAAGGCTTCAGCATTGAAAAGCTATGAGAAAAACAGGATAAAACTTTATAATTAATTTCTTTTACAACCTTATAATTTAAACAGGCTGATGAATCTGCCGCATCGCTTTATAGATTCGCCAATAAATATAACAGCTAATGATGACTTCAAAACTTAGATCTTTAACTGTGGTGAGTTGCTCAAGCGCAGCCTCCTCCATGTTAACGGTCAACATGGGTAACAGCCCTTCGACAACAACAGCGATCAAGATAAAGAGGACTAAACTCTGAATCGTTACGGGCAAATACAATGCAATAAAGCGCTTTAAAAAATCTCGGCCTTGCTCGCCGCCATTGGCTTTAAATATGGCATTCACCCAGCTGATCAGCAGACCAACTTGTAAAACAAACGAAGCCCAAGCTTCTGTAGGTTTGGATTCTGGGGTTAAGGTCAGTGCTAAGTAGCTAAAGAAAATCAATATTGAGCTGGCAATATAGTAGTTTTTATAATGGCTTTCTGAGACTTTATTCAGTCTTATATCATCCACCAACCGATTTACATTCCATAAATACATGGAGTTTCCTTTTCATTTTTTATGTCGACATTCTAACTTTCTCAAGCAATAAAAAAAGCCTCCGAAGAGGCTTTTTTTGATTTACAGATTAGTCACCTGTATAACCTTTTAATTTTAAACGGTAAGCATGAAGAAGCGGCTCTGTATAACCAGAAGGCTGCTCGCCACCTTTGAATACTAAGTCATAAGCAGCTTTGTATGCATAACCATCAAAGCCTGGTGCCATTGGTGTGTAAAGTGGATCGTTGGCATTTTGCTCATCCACAACTTTCGCCATGCGCTTAAATACTTCTTCAACTTGTTCAGCAGTTACGATACCGTGACGTAACCAGTTCGCAACGTGTTGAGAAGAAATACGTAAAGTTGCACGGTCTTCCATCAAACCAACGTTGTTGATGTCTAGTACTTTTGAACAACCTACACCCAAATCAACCCAACGAACAACATAACCCAAGATACCTTGAAGGTTGTTTTCGAGTTCTTTGGTTTTCTCTTCTTCAGACCAGTTTGTATCTGTCGCTAAAGGCGGCGTTAACAAGTCATCTAAAGATAGCGGCTGAGTATTCAACAACTCTTTTTGACGCTCAGAAACATTGCACTGATGGTAATGGATCGCGTGAATTACAGCGCCAGATGGAGACGGAACCCATGCACAGCTTGCGCCAGCTTCTGGATGCTCAATCTTAGTTTTGTACATATCAAGCAACATATCTGGTTTTGGCCACATGCCTTTACCGATTTGCGCTTTACCACGTAAGCCGGCTTGAAGACCGATCATCACGTTACGGTTTTCATATGCAGGGAACCAGATTTGAGACTTCACTTCGCCTTTACGAACGAATGGACCTGCTTCCATGAAAGTATGGATTTCATCACCCGTACGGTCCATGAAACCTGTATTAATAAAGATCGTACGATCTTTCGCTTGCGCGATACAGTTTTTCAAGTTCACAGAAGTACGACGTTCTTCGTCCATGATACCGATTTTCAAAGTCTTCGCAGGTAGACCAAGCGCTTGTTCAGCACGCTCAAATAATTCAACTGCAAATGCAACTTCTTCTGGACCGTGCATTTTTGGCTTCACGATGTACATAGAACCTTTACGAGAGTTCTTGTTTTCGTTTTCGCCTTTGATGTCTGCAAAGGTCAATAACGGTGTGATCAATGCATCCATAATACCTTCGTAGATTTCAGCACCATCTACAAGGATCGCAGGGTTTGTCATCAAATGACCCACATTACGAAGCAACATCAATGAACGACCGTGAAGCGTAGTTTCACCACCGATCAAGTTTTTGTGCGTACGATCTTTATTTAATGTACGCGTGATGATCTTACCATTTTTCTCGATTGACTCAGAAAGTGTACCTTTCATTAAGCCTAACCAATTACGGTAGCCTTCAACTTTCTCTTCAGCATCAACTGCTGCAATTGAGTCTTCTAAGTCTTGAATTGTGGTTACTGCAGCTTCAAGAACTAAGTCTTTAACGCCCGCAGCATCAGTTGAACCAATTGGGCTCGTCGCATCAATTTCAATGATTACATGCAAACCATTGTTTAAAAGTACGATTTCAGTTGGCGCAGCTTCGTCACCATTAAAACCAACAAACTGAGCTTCTTTCGCTAAAGTTGCAGTTGAGCCATCTTTTAGGCTTACAACTAACTTTTTGCCTTCTACCGCATATTTAGTTACATCTGCATGCGAACCATTAGCTAGCGGGAAAGTTTCATTTAAGAAGTTTTTAGCAAATTCGATAACTTTTGCGCCACGAGCTGGGTTATAGCCCTTACCTTTTTCCGCGCCGTCTTCTTCAGAGATCACGTCAAAACCGTAAAGAGCATCGTAGAGTGAACCCCAACGTGCGTTCGCAGCGTTTAAGCAGTAACGTGCATTACGTACAGGCACTACTAATTGCGCACCAGCCAATAATGCGATTTCTTCGTCTACATTTTCTGTGCTGATTTGGAAATCTTCTACTTCTGGTAATAAGTAGCCAATTTCAGTAAGGAAAGCTTTGTAAGCTTCGAGTTCAAATTTGTTGTTGCGGTGCCATTCATCAATTTTCGCTTGAATGTCGTCACGCTTAGCCAATAGTGCTTTGTTCTTTGGGCTAAGATCGACAACGACTTGTTCAAAGTTTTTCCAGTAAGTTTCACTGTCTAAACCTGAACCCGGTAGTGCTTCATTTTCGATGAAATCGTAAAGTTCTTTAGCAATCGCTAACTTGCCTTTTTGAATACGTGCAGTCATTGTCTTTCCTGATATTGCTATTTTTTATAACAAGAGATTCTAGTATACCCATTTATACTTTGCTGAATAGTACTATCACATTCCTAAATAATGATCATTTTCTATGTAATGAAATACCCTCATCATTCAACATAATAAAGATCAGAAATACGACGTCATCATCAGCCTGAATACCTTTTTACAGTGTATAAAGTTTTTGAAATGTCGAAATTAGACTTAAGTGCAGAATTTTGTTCTAAAACTGAACAAATAGACCCAAGCGTCAAACAAACTCACTCGATTAAGCCATGAAATGCTGCCAATGTCGATGCTACAACTTCAACCAATCAGTTTAAATTTAATGCTTTTATCGATGAATTATTAAACAGCCATACTTCTTATTTAATGATGCTTTTATCATGAGACTTTGCTTTAACTTCTATTGTTCGTTCCACAGCTTTTCTTAATTTATACATGTTTTCTAAAACTAAAAATCAAAAAAAAGAACGCCATCAAGACGTTCTTTTTTTCATTCCAACAGAAACGCTTAATTTTCTGCCGTAGATTCTGGTGCATTGATTTGACGGTGAGATGTATGTAGATAATCATCAGATTGCATTTCCAATAAGCGCGAACGTGTACGCTCAATTTCAAATGCCAATTTTTCACCTTGATATAATTCAATAATCGTATCTTCTGAAGTAAGCAACAACTTCACACTACGGTCATAAAACTCATCAACTAGATAGATAAAACGACGAGTCCCTTCAGACAAATAATCCGTCATGTGCGGCACATTACTCACTAAGACCGTATTATAAATATTGGCAATTTCAATAAAGTCCGCTGGACTACGTGGTTTTAAGCAAAGCTCAGAATATTCACACCACAGCACATCTTCCGTATGACCAATGGTTTCTACAATACGCTGATTAATAATAATTGGCTCTTGTGAAACCGTTTGGGTTTGCGTTAATGCTGTAAAACGCTGTGCCATCCACAACTTATGTTCATGTGTTAAAGGCGACTTAAACAACTGCGCTTGTTTCAATACACGTAAACGATAGTCTACGCCTGAGTCTACATTTAAAATCACACAGTTCTTTTTTACCATTTCGATGGTTGGGATAAAACGGTCACGGTGGATCCCGTTTTTATATAAACCATCTGGTGCGATGTTAGATGTTGCAACAAGGGTGATCCCACGCGTAAATAATTTTTGGAATAGATCACTCAAAATCATCGCATCCGTGACATTGGATACAAAGAATTCATCAAAGCAGATCACGACTGCTTCTTTATAAATTTGGTCGGCAACAAGGTCTAGTGGATTACGCTGACCTGAAAGCTTATTTAATTCACGGTGTACGTACTGCATAAAGTGATGGAAATGCATACGAGTTTTGCGTCGAAATGGCACAGAATCATAAAACTGATCCATCAGCCACGTTTTACCACGTCCTACACCGCCCCACATATACACCCCTTTAGGTGCAGTTTGACGACGGAAACGACGAAACGCTTTTTTAGAAGCCTTAAAACGTTGGATTAATTCTTGCCAAACTCGATCCAACTCATGCACCGCTTGCGCCTGTTCCTGATCTGGTAAAAACTGACCAGATGCTAAGGCTTGAGCATAACGCTCAGCCGGTGAAATCGGAGTAAATGCGGTGTTGTGTGGTGACTGAAAATCTGACATATCATTAAATACTTTTTTGGGCTAAATGAATTATAACGAAGAATAAACTCGAAGATATAACACTTTGGCAGTAAAGCGCATTGGCTATTTATTATATTGTCTCGGACTATGCCCAAACCAACGTTTAAACGCATGATTAAACGCCGCAGGTTCTGAATAGCCCAGCAATTCTGCAATCATTTCAATTGAATATTCATTATATTCAATCATACGGAGTGCTTTATCTTTAATAATATCTTCACGAATTTGCTTATAACTGGTATTTAACTGTTGTAATTGATGACGCAAAGTTCTTTCTGGCAAATTCAACGCTTGAGCAGTCGCTGCCATACTTGGCATTACACCACTTTGTAATTCCAAATAATCTTGAACACGCTGAACCAATGATGGTGCATCTTCATCTGCACTTAAACGTTCTAACTCTGCGATACATTTCGACTCATATAATCGAAAAGTAATAATATCGGCGGATGGAATACGAATATCTAAAACATCTTCATCAAACCAAAATGCTGCAAATGGCGCACCAAAGCGAACTTGAGAGCCATAATAATCAGTAAACATTTTTAATTTTTCAGGATCTTTGGGTTCAGCAAACGGCAAATCAATTTGAACTTGTGGTGTCGATAACCCCATCATTTTGTAAAGATCGCGGATGAATTTATAAGTTCCTGAAATCTCTGACTGCGCCAATAATGCACCCAGTGGCGCATACACATCTTGCGGTTGGTAGCATAAAGCCACTTTATGCTGCCTGATTTGCAAACTCAAACGCCCAGTTAGATGTGTCAACTGTTGAAAGCGAATCCCCTGATTTAAAGCTTGGCGTAAAGTATCACTGGTGACCAATAACATCAGCAACGGGCCATAACCCGCCAACGTATAATGCTGACCAATAAATAACCCTTGCTCAGGTTCTACATCTTTACCAATGACTTTCAGTACATCCCACTCTAAACTCGGATGAATCACTGAAGTAGGATCGAGCGCGTCGACACGCAGCCCAATAGTTTGCAAACGTTGATCGACATCTACGCCTGCTTTACGCATTCCTTGTACTAAATACATCAGGCTTAGAATGGATCGTTTCATAAATCGTAAAATGACATTAAATTTCTTCTTTTTTACTACAAATTTGCAATTATGAACATTGCCGTTTCGATCAATTTTTCTGTCACCTCAATCATATTGTTCTGATCATGAACTCAAGTATGCTTAGCCTGTAATCTCGCTTGGAATTAAAAAAATGATGCAGGAAGCGCAAACAAAAACAGTGCAAACCCCAAAAGCCAATTCTGAAATACATACACAAATCGCCATCATCGGCGGTGGTTTTGGTGGTATTGCTATGGCGATACGCCTTTTACAACAAGGTAATCAAGATTTTTTGATCCTCGAAAAAGCCAATGATTTTGGTGGAACCTGGCGTGAAAACCGCTACCCTGGCGCTGCGTGTGATGTGCAATCACATATGTATTCGCTTTCTTTTGCACCCAAAACAGATTGGTCAAAACGTTATGCTGAAGCGCCGGAAATATTTGACTATATCCAACAGGTCACCCGTGAATATAATTTAAAACAGTTCTGTCGCTTTAACAGTGAAGTGCTTTCAAGCCAATACAATGAATCAACCTGCGACTGGCATTTAGAACTCAAAGATGGCGTTAAAATTACCGCTCAATACGTGATTTTTGCATCTGGCCCGCTACATGTCCCGCAAATTCCACACATTCCGGGCATTGAAAAATTTAAAGGCAAAGTGTTTCATTCTTCTCAATGGGATCATCAATATCCATTAGAAGGTAAAAAAGTCGCATCGATTGGTACAGGCGGCAGTGCCATCCAATACATTCCTGAAATCGCACCACAAACACAGCAACTGTATGTTTTTCAACGTACCGCGGCTTGGGTCATTCCACGAGATGAACGTAGTTATCATGGTTTAGAAAAATCATTATTTAAAAAATATGATTGGTTTCGAAAAATTCACCGCGCTCGCCTGTATTGGACCAACGAATCACGTGTCGTGCCAATTGTTAAACCAACTACCATGAAATATGCGCAAAAACTGGCAGAACTGTATATTAAGTATCAAGTGAAAGATGCTGAACTTGCCAAGAAACTAACCCCAAACTACATCATGGGTTGTAAACGCATTTTAATTTCTAATAAATACTTTCCAACCTTTAATAGACCTAATGTGGAATTGGTCAGTGATGCAATACAAGAAATCACTGAAAATGCCATTATTACCAAAGATGGAAAATCCCGTGAAATTGACTGCTTAATCTATGGGACTGGCTTTATTACTGACCCACGTATTTATCTCAAGTCCTTTGAATGTATTGGTGAAAAAGGTAAAGAACTGAAGCAGCAGTGGCAAGATGGCGCAGAAAGTTATTACGGCATTAGTACTAAAGGCTTTCCAAATCTGTTCCAATTATTAGGCCCCAATACAGTACTTGCCCATAATTCAGTGGTCTTTATGATTGAGGCACAAGTCGATTACATCTTACAAATGATGCAATTGGTTTCAAAATCTAATGTTCAAGCCATCGCTGTCAAAGATCAGGTGCAAGATCAATTTAACACTCATGTACAAGACATGCTTGATGGCACGGTATGGCAATCAGGCTGCGTGAGTTGGTATCAGCAAAATGGCGGTAAAAATTTTGCACTGTGGCCAACTTATACATGGAAATATTGGCTGGCTACTCGAAAAATAAATCCAGCCGATTTTCGACTCCTCAGTAAAACAAAATCTAGTCATGCAGCTTAAGCAATAACAGGTCATAATAGGCAGGTATTCATTATCTGCCTATTTTTGTATGCAATCTTTCTGGTTGATTTTCCAGCTCTTGGCCTGTTTAGGGCTTGGGTTTATTCTTGCACGTCGCCTACCCACTTGGATTGAAAAAATCGCCTTTAAACTTCTGCCGTATTTTACTTATATTTTGTTATTTGCGATTGCAATCGAATTTTCCGAAACATTACACACCATTCCAGCACCACTGCAAATCCTATCTTCATCAGTACTTATTGCACTATTAACCTCAATGGGTGCGTTTATTTGCTGCTATATTTTATTTAAGCTTTTAGGCTACAAACCCAGTCATGGCAAAGTGTCCATGCAGTTAGTGACAAGCTCACTCATCAATATTAGCTATGCTTTTATTGCATTAGGTTTAGGTTATGCTTTTGCTGAAATGGCAGCACATTTTAGTCTTCAGCCACATATGAGTACTTGGGATCTACTCTTAGTCTTTATGTTTCTGATTGGTCTAGATCTCGCCTACTCACCGCTCGATCGTTCTTGGTTAAATTGGAAAATTCTACTTGTTCCTCTGGGCTGTATCGTCGGTTCACTTTTGGGTGCTTTTGCTGCTGCATACCTATTGCCACAAATCAGCTTGAAAGATTTGATCATGCTGTCACAAGGCTATGGTTTCTATTCGATGACAGGCATCGTCGTGACTGAATTAAAAAATGCGCATCTAGGCAGTATCGCGCTGATGAATGATTTATTCAGAGAAATTTTTGCGATTGTGTTTATGTATATTATTGGCTGGCGCTACCCACGCTCTGCAATTTCATCTGCGGGTGCAACAGCTATGGATGTCACCCTACCCATGGTCAAACAAGCCTGTGGTAATGATTTTATTCCACATGCTATGGTCAGCGGCTTTATCCTTTCTGTACTTGCACCTATATTGGTGAGCATTTTGGCGGCTATCTAACCCTCACCTAAGTCCTCTCCCAGAGAGGGAGAGGACTTCCTCTCTCCCTTTGGGAGAGAGTTAGAGAGAGGGTAAATATTAAAGTGTCGCCAAAATATCTTTTAAAGTTTGACGCATATTGTTCGATTTAGTAATTGGACGGCCAATCACCAAATGTGTAGAACCATCAAGCATGGCTTGTTTAGGTGTCACAATTCGTTTTTGATCATCCGCTGCAGAACCCTCAGGACGGATACCCGGTGTTACTAATGCAAAGTCAGCACCCAAAGTTTCACGTAACATTTTCGCTTCTTGTGCCGAACAAACTACACCATCCAAACCACTTTCTTTCGTTAAAGTCGCAAGACGCTTCACATGTTCAAAAGGTTCCACATCTAAGCCTAATTCCGCAAGATCTTCACGACCCATTGATGTCAAAACCGTAACAGCAATTAACTGAGTATTGTAATTGCCCGCCTTTAGGCGCTCTACACAGGTTTCCATCATTTTACGGCCACCTGATGCATGGACATTGACCATCCACACACCCATATCCGCAGCTGCACAAACTGCTTGTGCTGTGGTGTTTGGAATATCATGGAATTTAAGATCTAGAAATACTTCAAAACCTTTATCGTGCAATGCTTTAACGATACTTGAACCCTCATGGGTAAATAACTCTTTACCAACCTTAACTCGACATAATGCAGGATCTAACTGCTCTGCAATTGTAAGTGCGTCATATTGGCTTTTAGCATCTAGTGCAACGATGATACTCAAGAGACTTACCCTTCATTTTGACAAAATTAGTGCATTATAGATGGATTCAACTTGATCAGAAAGTCATAAAACTCATGTTAATTGAAATGATTAATTTGAATTTAGCTATCTCATTATTTTATTTAAGATATATGGCTTATTTTTTCAGCCCATAAAAAAAACACCCCGATGATCCACCGGAGTGTTAAATACAAAAATTTAAATCTACTCATAAAAGTAGTTAATTTACTTCAAAAACCCAATTATAACGGGTTAGAAGGACGCTCATTTGCATCAATATCTAAAACTGTCTTTTCATGACGCGTATGTGCAGCCGCTTCAGCAGCAGCCAGTTGAGCAGTTTGAATTTGCTCTTTACGTAGGCGGTCAATATCTTTACGTAGACGTTTAATTTCCCAGTTATTTTGAAATACTCGGAATACTTGCACTGCCAATAAAAGACCTAAAACCAAACCTAATGACAATGTTAATAGCAATAAAAGCCCTAAACGCATTGCAGGCACTTGTGTAAACAACAAATCGACTGAAAGTTCAGTGCCGTTTTGCAGAACCAAAGCCAATGAGTATCCAAATAGGACTAGTAGAATTACGACCAATACGTAACGCATAAACACCCCTAACAATGTTTTGAATTAGTTTGCAGATTCGTTTACCGCATCACGTAAAGCTTTACCAGGTTTAAAGTGCGGTACAGCTTTTGCTGCAACTTCAACTGATTTACCTGTTTTTGGGTTACGACCCACACGTGGTTCACGGTGATGTAATGCAAAACTACCAAAACCACGGATTTCAATTCGGTTGTCTGTAGACAAAGCTTCGATCATTTGATCGATCATTATCTTAACTGCCTCTTCCACTAAGGGTTCAGCTAAGTGTGGGTTTTTAAGAGAAATACGCTCTATTAAGTCAGACTTATTAAGTGCTTCAGTAGTCATCTGCGACCTCTTTAATTATCAAGCTACCTAGGATCAGTTTCCCGATAATAACCTGTTTAAATACAAAACGGTAGCGTAATAATCACTTACTACGCTACCGTTACAGTAATTGTGTAAAATATATTAATTAATTTACATTAACAATACAATTCAAACACTTACTTAGTGGTTCATTTGAGCTTTGATCAAATCACCAATAGTCTTAGGACCATTGTCTGAAGTTGCTGTAGCTGTCTTGTTCAAGTTAGCTACTGCTTCTTTTTCTTCAGCTTCGTCTTTCGCTTTGATAGACAAGTTGATAGAACGTGATTTGCGGTCTACGTTGATGATTTTAGCTTCAACTTCTTGACCAACTTCAAGGAACTTAGTTGCATCTTCAACGCGGTCGCGGTTGATTTCAGATGCTTTAAGAGTCGCTTCAACTTCGTCAGCTAACTTAACAGTAGCGCCTTTAGCGTCAACTGCAGTTACAATACCTTTAACAAGCGCACCGCGTTCGTTAGCAGCTAAGAAATCATTGAACGGATCGCTGTTCATTTGTTTGATGCCAAGGCTAATACGGTTGCCTTCAGCGTCTACTGAAAGGATAACCGCTTCAACTGTGTCACCTTTCTTGTAACGACGGATAGCTTCTTCGCCTTGTTCGTTCCAAGAAATGTCAGACAAGTGAACTAAACCATCGATACCGCCTGGTAAACCGATGAAGATACCGAAGTCAGTGATTGACTTGATAGTACCTGAAACTTTTTCACCTTTGTCGTGTTCTTTAGCAAACTCTTCCCATGGGTTAGCACGAGTTTGTTTGATACCAAGAGAAATACGACGACGCTCTTCATCAACTTCAAGAACCATAACATCAACTTCGTCACCGATCTGAACAACTTTAGATGGGTGGATGTTTTTGTTAGTGTGGTCCATTTCTGAAACGTGTACTAAGCCTTCAACGCCTTCAGCGATTTCAGCGAAGCAACCGTAGTCAGTTAAGTTAGTTACACGAGCTTTAACGATAGAACCTTTAGGGTAACGGTTCATGATCGCTAACCATGGATCTTCGCCTAATTGTTTAAGGCCTAAAGATACGCGGTTACGTTCGCGGTCGAATTTAAGTACTTTAACAGTAACTTCTTGACCAACTTCAACAACTTCTGAAGGATGCTTGATACGTTTCCAAGCCATGTCAGTGATGTGAAGAAGACCATCAATACCGCCAAGGTCAACGAACGCGCCGTAGTCAGTAAGATTTTTGATAGTACCAGTAACTGTTTGACCTTCTTCAAGCTGAGCAAGAAGAGCTTCACGGTCAGCTGAAGATTCAGCTTCCATAACAGCACGACGAGATACAACAACGTTGTTACGTTTAGCATCTAGTTTGATTACTTTAAATTCTAACTCTTTACCTTCTAAGTGAGTAGTATCACGAATAGGACGAGTATCAACTAAAGAACCTGGAAGGAACGCACGAACTGGACCGATGTCAACAGTGAAACCGCCTTTAACCTTACCAGAGATAACACCAGTAACGATTTCGCCGTCTTCAAAGATTTTTTCAAGTTTAGTCCAAGTTTCAGCACGTTTAGCTTTTTCACGTGATAAAACTGTTTGACCCATACCGTTGTCAAGAGCTTCAACAACTACATCAACAGTGTCGCCAACTTGAACTTCAAGTTCACGTTGTTCATTTAAGAATTCAGCGCGGTCAACAATACCTTCTGATTTAAGGCCAGTGTCAACTGTTACCCAGTCAGAGTCGATGCTTACTACAACGCCTTGGATGACTGCACCCTTTTCAACGTTGAGGTTTAATTCGCTTTCTTCAAAGAGGGCTGCAAAAGATTCGGTCATGATATACCTAGTAAAGTCAGCGGTCTTGGATCAGACAAGGCCGGTTTAATTAAGCGTCTACATAGTCCGTATAAGACTGATCAAGCTATGCTTCTGCTGAAAATTCTTTAGTTTGCTAATTGCTGATCGATATAATTCGTCATCAGCGCGAATACTTCATCAATACTCAAAGTTGAACTATCAATGAAATAAGCATCTGGCGCAGGCTTGAGTGGAGCGACTGTGCGTTCCATATCTCGCTTATCACGCGCTTCGATATTAGCTAAAATGTCGTTTATTTTAACATCCACGCCCATAGCCTGCAACTGATTTACACGGCGCTCCGCACGGGACTGAGCTGAAGCCGTTAAATATATCTTGGCTTGAGCATTTGGAAAAATCGTAGTTGCCATATCACGGCCATCTGCAACCAAACCAGGTGCTTGAGCAAAGGCATGCTGACGTTCTAAAAGCGCAGTTCTAAGTGCAGGAATTGCAGCAACTTTTGAGGCAAACTCTCCGACTCTCTCAGTACGGATAACTTTTGAGACATCTTCATCATCTAAAAGCACCGAAACACCTGCTTCATTTGTCACAAATTGTATGTCTAAATTTGTTGCAATTTTTACGCATTCATCCAGCTTAGAGTCTAATGCATCAATTAAGTCTTGCTTATGCAATGACAATCCCAACAGACGATATAACGCACCTGAGTCGAGTAAGTGGAACTGATAATGTGCCGCAATTTTTGCTGCCAATGTTCCTTTACCTGAGCCACTTGGGCCATCAATTGTAATGATTTGAACTGTCATTGCTCTTCCACTTTTGTTTATACGGTTTTTGCAAGTTTTGAAAAACCAATTTTAATCGCTGACTTCAGTTGCGCAAGGATTAAATGACTAACGAATGGCGCACGCGTCTGTAATTCAATCGTATAAGTGACTAAAGTATGCCCGGCATCGATCGCTTCGAATTGAATCACGCCCAAATGATGTTTCACCAATGGGTTTTTAATAATTTTATATTCAATACGTTGGTTTGGCTCAAGCAAAGTAATTTGCTCTTGTAATGGCTTCACGGGCCCAAAGCCCATACGACGTACAGAACCTACACCATCAGGACGTTCAGGATCTGCTGAATCTTTTACGCGCACCACTTGAATCGGCGCAAAAGCCACGTTATAGGTCGAATGTTTTGAAAGTAATTCAAAAACCTGCTCGACCGGTGCATTAAATTCTTTTTTTACTTGAATGGATTTCATGTTGTACCCTATTTTATTTGACAATATTAATTGTCAGTAGAGTTTACTTGGTTTTTTAAATTAAGTTCAGTCAAAGTGGCTTTTTCCTGTAACTTCATCAGTCGTTTTTGTTCACGACGCATTTTAAAAAAATCACTTAATTGTTGAGAGCATTGCTCTTGTAGGCAACCATGCTCAAACTCAAAGATATGATTATAGTAGCCTGAATTTAATAATTGACGCGAACTGACCAAAGAACCTGCTTTAGGCTCAGTCGTCGCAAATACCACTCGTTTTATTCTTGAATGTACCAAAGCGCCCACACACATCGTGCATGGCTCTAAAGTTACATATAAAGTTGCGTCGTCAGGTAATCGGTAATTATCGATATTCAAACAAGCTTGACGCAAAGCTTGTACTTCCGCATGTGCGGTGGGATCTTTCAGAGAAATCGGCGCATTAAACCCTGCACCTATGACTTGATTTTGACTCACAATGACTGCGCCTACAGGAATTTCTTGCAATTCGGCAGCTTGTGCAGCCTGCTCGAAAGCAAGCTGCATCCAATGTTCATCACTATATAGATTTTGTTCAGACATCAATTAATTAAATTACACCATACTGTCTTAACAGTGCATTCCAACTGTCAATATTGGTTACAGGAGGCTCATCAGCCAGAATTCCTTTGAGGGAAAGATCTGTACCTTTTTTCCATTCTGGAGACAGATCTTTATCAACTAGACGTGCGCGCACACCTTCCACAAAGTCTGCATGACTAATTTTCCAATCCGAAATTTGGGTTTCTAGTTCAAACACTTCATTCCAAGAATGCACTTGCTTGCCCCACTGCCACAACAACCATGTTAATGCGGCGGTTGCAGGTGAACCTTTTTGTAGATTTTCACTGGCTTGACGTAACCAATCACTACGCGCATCACTTAAACCTATAATTGATTCATAGTCATGTTCAAAATTATGCCCACGGCACACACTTTGAATCACATCCAATGAATTTTGTAATGGCCCCGGCCCCACAGGACGATGCATACTATTTAAAGTGTCATCGATGGCACGAAAATCACCCGCTGGATAATGATCCCAATCAATATTGATGACAGTTTCAAGTACGTTATCACGCTGTGCATCACAAATATGCGTTGCCCAACCGATACCATAAGCACCTGCTGCGGTCATAATAGAGCCAGTTAACCCAGTAAACAACCCAATGGCACCACGGTCAGCAAGGAAACGCGTCGCACCCACATCTGGATACAAACCGATATTAATTTCAGGCATTGCTAAACGTGAATAAGGTGTTACCAAACGGAAAGGTGCGGCCATAAATAGACCTAGGCCACCACCCATCACATAACCTTCGCCCCAAACCAAAATCGGCTTTGCATAGTTATGCAGCAGCAAATCTAGGGCATATTCTTGTTCAAAGAATTTATTCGCCGTTTCAACTTCATCATTGACCACCAATTGTCGCAATTTGCGTACATCGCCACCTGCACAAAATGCTTTTGGCGTAGTGGAATCTAACCAAATCGCCTTTACAGCATCATCGTGTTGAAAGTCCTGAAAGACTTCAAGCAACGCTGTACAGATTGATTCATCTAATGCATGAAGCGATTTTGGGCGATTCAAGCGAACAATGCGCCAGCCCTTTTTCGCTTCTTCAACAATCAGATCTGGGTGATAATTTTTTGAAACGGGAGAATAAGTCATGCGTCCAGCTGCCAGTCTATTGGCTCAATGCCATTTTGTTTAAGATAATTATTACTTTTTGAAAACACCTTACAACCAAAAAATCCACCGCGGTTTGCAGCCAAAGGAGATGGATGCGCGGCTTTTAGCACTAAGTGCTTATTTTGGTCAATGCGTTGTCCCTTACGCTGTGCATATGCCCCCCATAAAATAAAGACAATATGCTCACGTTGTTCATTTAAAACATCAATCACATGGTCTGTAAAATCTTCCCAGCCACGTTTTTGATGTGAAGTTGGTTGCCCAGCCTCAACAGTCAGTACCGCATTTAAAAGCAAAACACCTTGTTCTGCCCAGCGTGTTAAGTCCCCATGTTTTGACACAGGAACCCCGAGGTCAGCATTTAACTCATGGAAAATATTACGTAAAGAAGGTGGTAATGCAACCCCCTTTTGTACCGAAAAGCTTAAACCATGTGCCTGATTTGGCCCATGATACGGGTCTTGGCCTAAAATCACCACCTTTACATTTGCCATAGGCGTCGTGTTTAGGGCATTAAAGATCAGCGGATTCGGTGGATAAATCACTTTATCCTGTTTGATTTGTTGTAACAGAAAGTCTTTTAACTCATCCATGCGGGGGCTAAGCAAAAACTCACTTAGGGCATATTTCCAGCTAGGCTCAAGCTGCACTTTAGCGAGTTTTGCTTGTTGCTCTTCTGTTAAAGACATCACTGTTAACCAATCCTAATAAAACCAAATATTTACTTAAATTCTAACTTGTAAATCAACTGCAGGGTTTAAAAATTTTTGACCCTGTTTTAATTTTTCATACATTTGAGTATCGTTCCATTCCGACTGAACCTGTTCGGAGAAGACGATTTGATCTAACTGCAACAACCCCATTTGTGCGTTGTCGATATCTTCTAAGAAGCTTTGCGCATAGCCTGTGTCTGTCTCATGCACAATCACAGAATACACCTCAACATCACCCTCACCATTTTGAGTTTCTGTTGATTTTAGAACTTGTTGTGCTAAGTAAAAGAAGATTCGTGAAAATTGTTCCGCTGAGGGCGATACGGGTAGTTCGACCCAACGTGCACTGAACTGTTTGCAGGCACGAATGTACTCAGCATCATCGTGTTGCCAAAAACAAATCGCGTGATCAAAACTGTCAAATAAGTCTTTAATTACCCCTTTGAGCAAACCGAAATCGTAAACCATTTGCCCATGGTCAAGTTTCGACGCTTTGAGTAATAGTTCGACTTTATAACTGTGTCCATGAATGGAACGTTTGCAACGGTCTGACGTGCAATTACGCACGATATGCGCGTTTTCAAACTTAAATAACTTACGAATTAACATGTGTCGTAATGCAATCAAATAATCTATGGGTTCTTAGAGATTATAATGCAAAAGTCTAACAAGAGGCATTAATTTTGCTATTCAGCACAATTGGGAAAAGGCATCATGAAAATTTAGCGACCTTTAAGACCTAAAATGGTGCCATACTGCGAAAAGCCACATATACATCTTTATCTTTTCGCACTAACTCACTGGTAAATTGACGCTTTCTTTCATTTAAAATAATTTCAATTTGCGCTTTAAAATAGTTCGACTGCACACCCAATTGTGAATTTAAAACTTCCCTATTTTCTGTGCTCACCTGTGCAAATGGCTCCATTGCCCATAAATCATTGATATTTTCGAAATGTTCAAATTTGGCAGCTTTTTGTTGCAAAGCTTGCTCAACTGCATTGACATCTAAACGATCATCCATAGTCGCTAACAAAAATGCAGGAGCGGTATTAATGTTTACCGTTGTTTCATGCGAGGGCAAGCTACTCACATAGGGCGCAATCAGTTTATATTGAGCACCTTCAAAACCACGGACTGATTTCAGTTCTTCCACACTATGAAATTTTGCATTAGGTGGTAGTGCCGCATTATTTAAACCACGATAGTACGCCAGCTCTGCCCCCATCGGGCCAGAGGTCTCATCATCTTCATCTTGCCAATCAATCACGGCTTGACTTAATTCTGCGGGTAAACCAACACGCTGCAATATTTTTTCAAACCATAATTTTGCTTTGTCATTTACCACACCCTCTTCTGAAACCAAACTATTAAGGTTAAATTTTCCAGATTCGTCTTGCAGCACACCTGCAACAGTTCCACCTTCCACTGGAAAGGCTGGCATAGGCTGAGCCCAATTTTCTTGGAGGTGATCCACCTGCCCTGCATTTTCGGCATCATTTACCAAAAGTTCAGCAAAAAATGCTTCGGCACTTTTCGCATATAACATCGATTGATTTTGGCGCATCACGTAGGCGGTGTTTTCAGAAGTATTGGCTTGTTGTTTTGCGATGCCTGCAGCAACTATGGTTGCCAAAGCTACCATCATCAGGATAGTTAACAAAGCGATGCCACGTTGCTGTTTCATAAGCAACTCCGAACTTCAAATGCCTCTACTACCTGACCGTTAACCATTCTTATTTTTATCCAATAAAAAATCAGTATTTAACAAACTGAATAACCATTCGTAGTTTGTCCCATCAACTGTGAGCTGCATCCTGATACCCCGCGGTAACAGTTGTATGGTTTTTTCATTATTCAAATCAGCGGCAGCATCTGGCCAATTCTCTAACTCATTTGGATTGAGTACCGTGATTTTATATTGTTCAACATTATCCAGTAAAACACTCGAATCTGGCTGATCATGCCCCGTTTGGTTTAGATTTTTAAACTTTAGCCGATACAATTTTTTTTCATCAGCTTTGTATTGATATTCCACTCGCTCATCAGGTGCAATGCCCTGATTTAATGGATCAGTGACACCTGTCTTACTGAAATTAAATCGGCCATTTTGCAACACCAACGCTGGTTGAATATCTCCATTAATATTGGCAGTTAAAGGCACAGCTTGTACCGTGTCTCTGAGTATTTGCTGATGGGCATCTTGCAACTGACTCAGCCTTGCCTCATGGGTTGCGTTTCGCTCTTTCACTTTCGAGACATAATCAAACACCTTCCAGCCCAAAGCAGACAGCACTGCAAAAATGGCAATCGCAACCAAAAGCTCAACTAAGGTAAATCCTGCTTGATTCTTCATTCCTTGCTGCACAAGCACAGGCATATCTTGAGATGTACGTTTTTTTCTAGTTATTATTTTCATCCAATGGAGCCTTATAGTTAAAGAACACCAAACTGCTAATCCCTGCTTCCACATCGCCTGTTTCAGCATTCATCAAACTCACTTGGATATCAATCCGTTGTACATTTGGACTAATGGTGGCTTGGGCTTTTTTGTCAATTTGCCATTGTTCGCCTTGTTCAGTGACTTGTTTTGATGCAGTACCTGTCATCCATTCACGATTGATTTCCATCTTAGCGATTTCATTCAGCGCAACGAATTGTGCTTTATTTCTTAAAATTGCGTGTGCTGTCGACTGTGTATATTGCATCGCAACATTAGACAAAGCCATTGCCGCCGTCGCAAAAATCGCCAATGCCACCATGACTTCAAGTAGCGTAAACCCTTTAGCCCGCATTAACTTTCCCTAAATGATCAATTTCGATTTCATTACCAATGGCACGTTCTCCAAAATAAAACTGTATACGCACAGGCTTTACCTCACCATTGCCCAACCAAATCAACTTAGGTGCATTGGTATTTAACAAATCATCATTATTGGCATTTTCATACTGCTGGTCTAAAGGCTGAATCGTAAAAGAGACATTTTCAGGTAATACTCGGGTTTCAAAGTTTTTATAGTTTTGCCATTTATTGTTCTGATTTAAAATACTATTTTCTACACGTTTTTGTTCTGGTAAATATTCTTGTACCGCATAGCTTTGGGTGTTGATATCCGTTCCAGCTTTTTGCTGTAGGGCCAATATCAAAGCTTGATCATTTGCATCGCGTAAAATTCGTTTTAGATCCATCACAAACACTTCACGTGCCTGCATGGCTTTGCGTTGATCTGTCCCACCGATATTCAAAAGCACCAATGAGGCCATGATGCCCATAATCACAATCACCACCATCAATTCTACGAGGGTGAAGCCACGAACCGATGATGGTGATGCACTTTTCATAAGCAGCCTTTAAGCGAATTGAGCAACCGCATGCACTTGTTTTGGTAAGGCCAAGGCTTGATCAATATAAGCAACCCGCAAGGTGTCTCTTGAACCCAAATAACGCTGATAAAAACTAGAGTTCAAAATTGCTGCAGCACCATGTGTAAGTGACCAAATTGAAGCAAGATAATCACGTACTGGCATACTACTTTGAATCGACTCCAAATAACGCTCAGTCATACGGATAATCAATCTTAGACGCTGTTTGCGCACTTGATAAAGTTCACTAAACAAGTGTTGAATACCCACACCCGTTGTCGATAAACGCTCTTCAATTTGATGAAACAACACTGTACGTTCTGGGTGATGTAAGTGATGCAACATAAAGAAAGCAAGGTGTTCAGGAAAAGCTTTATCGGTGTCTTTAATCATTTCCAATAACATGCGTTCATTACGAATAATGAGCAACATATATAGTTCATCTTTACTTTGAAAATGTTTATATAACGTCCCTTTTGCCAAGTCGAGTTCTGCCGCTAGCGCATCTAGTGTCATCCCTGCTTCGCCATTTTCCAATAGCAGCTGCTCTGCCACTTGGAAAATTAATGCCTCTCTTGCTCTAAACTGAGCTTGACGATCCATCTTCACCCTATACTCTCTTACTCTTATATCAATTCAAATTATTTACTTAAGATTGAGGAGATTTTCAAAGTTTTGCATTGTAATGAAAGCCATCTCTTCAATTGACTTATCATATACATCACTTAAGGCTTTGGCTACATAAGGAACGTATTTTGGTTCATTAGACTTTCCTCTATAGGGCATCGGTGCAAGGTATGGGCTATCTGTTTCAATCAGCACGCGATCCAGTGGTATTTGCTTAGCCACATCACGTAAATCTTGCGCATTTTTAAAAGAAACAATGCCTGAAAATGACACGTAATAACCACAATCTAAGACCGCTTTTGCTGTTTCCCAATCTTCAGTAAAACAATGCAAAATCCCGTGAGTGGATTTCTCTGCACGGATAATATCAACCGTATCATGCTTTGCAGAACGGGTATGAACAACCACTGGTTTTTTTACAGCTTGTGATGCGTGAATATGGCGGGCAAAGCATTCTTTTTGCTCTGCAATAAAGTCTGTACTATGAAAATAGTCCAGCCCTGTTTCACCAATCGCCCAAACCTTTTCAGGTTGTGCTAATTCAATGAGATATTCTTCTGTTGCCCGAGCCATCGTTGCAGGATCTTCACATGGGTGTACCCCAACGGAATAACCTACATCGGCATGACGTGCAGCAATTTTTGAAAGTTCAATATGGTCATCTAGATCAACCGAGATACTCATAAATTTTGAGACCCCGGCTTGACGAGCCTGATCCAATGCCAGATCTAAATTACCCTCATAAGGGCTTAAGTCGAGCATGGTTAAATGGCAATGGGTATCTACAAACACAATATGTACCTACAAGTCTTCACTGTTGTAACTACATAGTGTAACTTCTACGCCCCTCAGATTTAAGCCCTGCAAGTAAACGTTCTGCTTCTGTTTTGAAATAAACGCCTTTTTCGCCGCTTAATTGAATTCCAAAGCCTTGTGGTTTAATGCCATTTTGCTTTTGCGAAATCCAAATCACTTTCCCTGTCAAAGGAATTTTTATACTTTGTTCAGGCAGCGTAGCCAATAAGAAAACTTCATCACCCATTTTCACAGCTTGCTTTGATGGTACAAATAAACCGCCACCAACGACATAAGGCATGTAGCTCGCAAAAAGTGTTTCCACATCTGGAATATTAGCGTGAACAATCCCGCCCATACGTGGTTGCATGATTTTTCCCCTTAATTAAACATTCATCAGTTTGATGCAAAGCTCATCTACGACCAGATTCCCCTGTACGTTCTGCTCGATGAACTGCTTAGACTGCTGTAATTCTGTATAAATCCCAAAGAGTATTTCGAGCGAATATTGCTCTGCCAACACTCCAAAATCCAAATCTATATTTTTTATGGATTGATTTAGCTTGACACAAATTATATCGGACAACAAGTATTCAAACATTTGACTAAAATCACTAAAACTCAGTGCTTTATTCCACTTGGTCGCAATTGCCATCGGCATGTTTTTTTGTGTCACAAGTTTTTGCCAATCTTGTAGAAACTCTTGGCGCATATTTAGCCATTCGCTATTTGCCAATGAAATTGCTTGTAATGGCATTTGACTGGCTAAGTTCATGAGAACTTTGCGCTGAGTTTCATCACTATCGGGCAAATGCTGCTGTAAATATTGCTGTGATTGTTCGGGTTCAATACGATCCAAGGCATAGTGCTGCATGCGGCTGCGAATGGTTGCCGGCAATTTCAAATAGTGCTCTGCCAACAACATAATCACAATACGTTCGCCCGGCTCTTCCAATGTTTTGAGCAATGCATTTGATGACGCAATGTTTAATGCTTCAGCAGGCTCAATCAACACAACTCGCCAACCGTCTACGGTTTGCTGTACAAAGGGCAATAAATCACGAATTTTTTCGATTTTAATTTTGGCATTTTGCTTTTTATTGTCTTCATCTGTACTGATGTGGACAAAATTTGGATGCGTATCTGACTTTAACCACTGGCAACTCCCACACTCACCACATGGCTCAGTTCGCTCATCACGTTTTTGACACAGCACCCATGCAAGAAATTGTTTTGCAAATGCCTCTTTACCGCAGCCTTTTTTGCCATACAAAAGCACGCCATGTCCCAGTTGTGGAAAACGGCTGGTTAATGTATTCCATGTATTTTGCTGCCAAGGGTACACTTGCGCCACAATGTCATTTTGCATAAATCGTTTAACCTTATTCGAAGTTTGAAACATCCATTTGATTCAAACGATCAAGGTCAGCTTGAGTATCTACGCCCGGTGGTAGGTTCGCTTCTGCCACAGCAATGGCAATACGATGACCATTTTCCAAAACGCGTAATTGTTCAAGGCTTTCTAATTTTTCGAGTACACCCATATCCCAAGTGACATATTCTTGTAGGAGTTTTACGCGGTATGCATATAGGCCTAAATGACGATAAGCCTGATCATGCAAGGTTTGTTCTGCTTGCTTTGCACCATCACGGTCATACGGAATAGTCGCACGACTGAAATACAGCGCTTGATTGTGCTTTGACATCACCACTTTGACAATGCTGTCACGTTGAAATTCTTCTAGACTATGAATCGGCTCGCAGAGTGTCGACATTGAACATGTCGGCTGATCAACGAGTAATTGTGCAACTTGTTTTACCAATTGAGCGGGAAGCAAAGGTTCATCGCCCTGCACATTGACAATAATGTCATCACTTGCCCAACCTTTGATACGTGCAACTTCACTTAAACGATCTGTCCCAGATGGATGCTCTGTAGAGGTCAATACCACATCAACCCCTTCCGCACGGCATACTGCTGCAATACGCTCATCATCTGTAGCGACACAAAGGTCATCGAATCCTGCAACTTTTTTGGCTTGATCAACCACACGTAAAATCATCGGACGGCCGTGAATTTCAAGCAATGGCTTACCCGGTAAACGTGAACTTGAAAAACGTGCAGGAATAACAATATGTTTCATAAATTAAATGCCTTCGGGAAGTTTCAGACCCAGTTGTTTCAACTGCGCATGCAAAGTTTCATAACACGCAGGTGACAACACTGCATCTACAGGAACAACCCATATTTCTCTTTTAAAATCTGGATTATTTTTGAGGATCGCTAAAATTTTCACTGCATCTTTTTCAGTGGTAATGATGGGATTGGCATCTTCAAACTGCAAATCACTCAGTTCATATTCATAATGATCTGGGAATTCATGACATTGAAATTGATGAATCCCCATATTTTCTAAGGTTTTATAAAAGCGTTGCGGAAATCCGATACCCACCACAGCATAAAAATCCTTGGTTACATCAAATGTCGTCACAAGATCTTTATTAAGCAAATAAGGCTGCGCCGCTTCTAGGTGCATATTCAGTGGGGAACTTGGATCTGCTGAATGTTCAATGACCGTCCCAGTATCAAGGCGCTTTTTCGGTTCACGCAAATAACCTTCGGGTAATAATTTTTCATTGCCTAAACCACGATTATTATCCAGTACGATCCATTCCAACTGACGTTGAAGCGCCCAATGCTGTAAACCATCATCGCAGATAATCAAATCCAATTCATGCTTAGAGAGCAGCAACTCAATACTTTGCTGGCGGTTTGGACCGACTGCCATCGGTACACCTGTAGACTGAACAATTAAGCTCGGTTCATCACCTACCATTTCAGCCGTCGAATCTAAATCTACATAGGCCGGAAATGGTCCTTGACCACCATAGCCACGACTGATCACACCAACACGCAGGTTTAAGCTATTTAAATAACTGACCAAATGAATGAGCAATGGGGTTTTACCACTTCCACCCACTGTGATGTTTCCAATGACCATGACTGGAATAGGCGCTTTATAACTTTGCTTAATACCTGATTGATAGAGTTTTTTATTGAGTAAAAAGCCGCCACGATAAAGCCATGACAAAGGTCTAAACACAACGAGCCACTTTGCCTGTTCACTCCAAGCATCCTGAATCAATTGTGCAAAAGACATGTCTTAATTTTCCTCAAAATTACGCTGATGAAGTTGGTAATATGCACCACGTTGTGCCATCAATTCTGTATGCGAACCTTGTTCAATAATACGCCCTTTATCCATCACTACAATACAGTCTGCATTTTCAATGGTCGATAAACGATGCGCAATCACGATCGTGGTACGATCTTGCATCGCAGCGTCAAATGCTTGCTGAATGAAAAATTCAGATTCGTTATCTAGCGCACTGGTCGCTTCATCTAAAATTAAGATCGGTGCATTTTTCAAAATGGCACGTGCAATCGCAATCCGTTGACGTTGACCACCAGATAGATTTAAACCTTGGGCACCCAATGGTGTGTCATAACCTTGCGGTAAATCCATAATAAAATCATGTGCAAATGCAGCTTTGGCAGCAGCAATGACTTGCTCATCTGTTGCATGCTCGAGCTGTCCATAAGCAATATTTTCACGCACAGTACGGTTAAACAAAACCACTTGCTGATTGACCATCGAAATCTGAGTACGCAAGCTATTGAGTTCTATATCGTGAATATCATGCTGATCAAGCAACAATTGCCCAGAAGACACCTCTTGGTAACGCACCAACAGATTGACCAATGAAGTTTTACCTGCACCTGAACGCCCAACCAATGCAACGGTTTGCCCTGCATTAACTTTTAAATTGAAGTCATGAATCGCATGGTAACCATCAGCATAGATCAAATTGACATTTTTAAATTCGACATCACCTTTCAAAGCAGGCTTCAGCGTGCCGTTATTCACTTCTTCAGGCATATCAAGCAATTCAAAAACTGAATAAGCTGCTGCCATGCCTCGTTGTAGTTTTTCGTTGACATCCGTCAAGGTTTTAATTGGCTTACTCAGCATACCTGCGGCAGTGATATACGCTACAAACTCACCCGCTGTTGTATCTTGTAAAATCTCAGGGCGTAGCGCGATATACATCACGATACTGAGCGCGATCGACATAATCAGCTGAACAATTGGGCTATTGAGTTGCTGCACCACAACCATTTTTAAGCCGCGGCGTAAGTTCTCCATTGAGCTTTCATAAAAACGTTTTTGTTCATAATCTTGCCCAGCAAAGCCCTTCACCACTAGGTTGCCTTGCACTGTCTCTTGCACCACATGGTTAACATCACCCATGGTACTTTGTACTTGCATGGATAATTTACGCATGCGTTTCGACGCTTTACGGATAATCAGCCCAATAATTGGACCAAAAATCAAAATACACAGAGTTAAACGCCAATTGGTATAGAGCAAATAACCCAATAATGCGATGGTAATCAGACCCTGTTGTACAATCGTTTTCAGTGACTCAGACGATGCCGCCGTCAACTGTTCAACGTTATACATAATTTTTGCAGTGATATGACCGCTCGAATTATCTAAATAATATTGCGAAGGCAAACGCATGAGTTTTGCGAACACTTGCTGACGAATATTAAAAATTAAGTTTCGAGAAATCACTGCGGTAAAATATCCCCCCATGAACAAACCGAGTCCACGGAAGAACATCAATAAAACCACCAAGAGTGGAAATAAGGTTGTAAAGCTTTGATCTTTGTTTTGAATGGCTTCAATAATGCGTTCCAATAATTTTGCGACAGAAACTTCTGTCGCAGCATTAATACCGAAACCAAGCAAAACCAGCAGGCCGATTCCCCAAAAAGGTTTTAAATAACTTAATAGGCGTAAATAGACCTTAAAATCGTGCTTCACTAATAACCTCGAGTTGGAACTTTGGTACTGATGTTGATATTCACAAATCCAAGTTGACCTGCAACATCCATCACCCGAATCACATCTTGATGTGTTGCTTTTGCATCTGCGGCAATCACAAACATTAAATCACGACGATCATAGGCTGTCTGTTTAATTGCAGTATTCAAATCAGAGACTTCTTTACTCGCCAATGACTGACCATTGACAGAATAATGTCCTGTTGAATCCACCACAACTTCAATCTTTTGATCATAGTTTTTAGGTGGAACACCCTGTGCATCTGGCAAAGTCAGGTTCATTCGACTCATCTGGTTAAAGGTAGTCGAGAGCAACAAGAACACCAAAATGAACATCAAACAGTCAATCATCGGTGTGAGGTTGATATGAATATCTTCAACCTGACGACGTTTAAATTTCATGCGCAGTCTCCACTCAGCTGGCTTTCTGAATGTCCTGACTTTCTACTTCAGGTGTTTTTTTATAAAACAAAGCGGCATGAAATAACGTCGACTGCTGTTCTAACTCAGCCACATATTCCTGAACCAAACGTTGGAAATAGCGATGTGCAAATAATGCAGGTACCGCAATTAACATACCGGCAGCAGTGGTAATCAAGGCTTTAGAAATACCCGGCATCATCAACACTGGATCACTATTGGTGCCTATATCAATCATTAAGAATGCTTCAATAATACCGATCACCGTACCCAACAAACCTAGTAAAGGTGCAACAGCGCTTAAAGTGCCCAAAAAGTTGATATTTTTTTCTAAATAACCAATTTCTTGTGACGCTGTGACTTCCATTTGCGCACGTGCATATTGCTCGTTTTGATCTTTACTAGCGTAACCTGCGCCCAATACACGACCCAATGTACTTTGTTGTAAAGTTGGACTTTGCTTTAGCTGCTGCACCACATCTTTCACCGATGTGTTTACATTCATCATCAAGTCTTTTGGTAACACCATTGATTTCTTTAAACGAATAAAACGCTCAATGGTAATGGCTACCGTAAAGATCGAACAAATGACGAGCGGGATCATTAACCACCCGCCCGCTTTGACTAATTCCCACATTTGATTTTCCCCAATAAATCGAATTTAAAAATTATTCAGCTAGACAAATATTTAAAATGCCATCTAGCTCTTCAAGAGTATGGTAGCTAATCACCAGCTTGCCTTTCCCTTGTTTATTATGATCAATTTTCACGTCTGCACTGAAACGATCAGAGAGACGTTGTGTCAGTTGTTGAATGTCTGATGAAACAATTGGTTTAGCTTTTTGTTGTTTTGGTGCATTCAAATCACGAACAAATTGTTCGGTTTGACGTACAGACATACTTTTTTCAATCACCATTTCAGCAACTTTAAGCTGATCTTTGGCTTTTAACGTCAAGATCGCACGTGCATGCCCCATATCGAGCAAACCTTGCTGCATAAAGTCTTTGACTTGATCCGCTAAAGACAAGAGGCGTAGCAAGTTACTAATCGTGGTACGTGCTTTACCGACTGTATCGGCAATCTCTTGATGACTTAAACCAAATTCGTCATGGAAGCGTTGTAAAGCCATGGCTTGATCGATTGGGTTCAAATCTTGACGTTGAATGTTTTCAATCAATGCCAAGGCAATTGCCACTTGGTCACTCAAGTCACGAACAATGGCTGGAACTTCGGTTAAACCTGCAAGCTGAGCCGCACGCCAACGACGCTCACCTGCAATAATTTCGTAGGGATGCTTTTCATCTTCGACAGGACGAATCACGATTGGCTGCATGACACCATGCTTTTCAATCGATGCAGCAAGTTCTTGTAAATCTTGTTCTTTAATGAAACGACGCGGTTGATACTCACCACGTTTCAATAAATGCACATCAATTTGTTTTAACTGTCCATGATCTAAAGCTTTTGCTTCGAGCTGTAGTTTTTCTTTTTGGATTGAGCCGAGTAAGGCATCCAGACCACGACCTTTAGCCAGTCCGCGTTTTTTTACGGTCATGCTTTAGTTCCTTTTTTTACTTTGGTTTTTTTTAACATCTCAGCTGCCAAGTTCAAATAAGCAACTGCACCCTTCGAGCTTTTTTCAAAATAAATCACTGGCAAACCGTGCGCAGGCGCTTCAGCCAAACGAATATTACGCGGAATGACCGTGTCATAAAGTTTCTGACCGAAGTATTGTTCAAGCTCAGCAGACACATCACGTGTTAAGGCATTACGCGCATCGTACATGGTACGAAGCACACCCACGATCTCTAGATCTGGGTTTAAAGCTTGCTGAATACGGTCAATGGTTTGGGTTAAGTCAGCCAAACCTTCCAAGGCATAATATTCACACTGCATTGGAATCAGCACAGCACGTACCGCTGCAAGGGCATTGACAGTGATCAAACTTAAACTTGGCGCACAATCGACAATAATATAGTCAAAGTCTTTTTCAACGCTTGCCAACGCTTCACGTAAAATAAACTCACGACCGTCTTGATCCGCAATCGCCAGTTCAACGCCGGCTAAGTCACGGTTTGCACCTAAAACTTTATAGCCCACTTCCGCTTTATAAATAGCGGTTTCAATCGGCACTTCACCAAGTAAGACATCCGTGACTGAATACAACAAATCATTTTTTTGAATGCCCGAACCCATCGTGGCATTGCCTTGTGAATCCATGTCCACAAGTAAAACTCGTTTTTTTAATATGGCTAGAGATGCAGCCAAGTTCACAGCCGTTGTGGTTTTACCTACGCCACCCTTTTGGTTTGCAATCGCAATAATTTGAGCCATGGTAACCCCAGTCCTTTGAAAATTTTAAATACGTTTAAGAAAAATTAAATGACGCTGCTCATCAAGTCGTGGAACTTTTAATGCAACGATATCAATCTTGAAATCACTTTTCAGTGTTTCAACTTCTTCTTCAGGAATTAAGCCTTTCATCGACGCGATAATACTTTGCGCATGCATATACGGTTTAGACGCATCCACAAAATCCGTTAACGATGCAAAAGCACGACTGGTAATCACATCAAACTGCCCCAGTTCATTAATGCTGTCTTCATTTTCGACACGTGTTTGTACCGCAATGACATTTTTTAGTTTTAAGTCAGCAATAAATTGTTTTAAGAATCGAATTTTTTTACCGTTGGCATCTAAAAGCACACATTCACGTTCAGGCTGACACAGTGCAATGATCATGCCCGGCATGCCACCACCCGTACCGATATCCAATAAACGACCTGCAGGCAAATCATTTAGGATACTTAAGCTATCCAATAAATGCTTAACCAACATTTCTTTAGGATCACGAATAGCAGTCAAGTTATACGCTTTGTTCCACAGCACTAGGGCATCTTGGTATTTCAGCAATAGATTTAATGCTTCTTCACTCAAATCTAAGCCAAGCTTTTGACTACCTTGCTTTAAGTCTTGAAAAAAAGGATGCATAAAGAAGACATCTCAATAAAAATTAACTGAAGTATACCGATTTCTAAGCCGTGGAACAGTAGCTAACGCTTAGCGAATATGCACTTAATCGTACATGCCTTGGCGAATCTGTAGATCTAGATCACTTAAACGCTCAGGTGTGCCAACATCAACCCACGCAGTTTGCATTTTCTCTGCAGAAATTTTTCCATCCAACATAGCTTGTTTCAATAAAGGTGCGAGCGGACGCTTGCCAGCTTCCAATCCATTAAACATGTTTGGATGTATAACTGCGATTCCGCTATAGGTGAGTGCCTCGCCTACATGTTCTTGCTCAAAGGTATAACTACGCCCAGCATCCAAGATAAAATCACCCTTTGGATGTTGCGCTGGGTTAGTCACATAGACCAAGTGTGCCAAGTCATCTTTTAGCTCAACATTGAGCAAGGCCGAAAAATCGTAGGTCGTCCAGACGTCACCATTCACCAAAATAAACGGTTCTGTCCCAAGCAAAGGTAAAGCATTAATAATGCCACCGGCTGTTTCCAGACCTTCCGCTTCACGTGTCCAGCGAATATTCACACCAAACTGCGAACCATCACCCAAAGTACCAATCAGGATATCTGCAAGCCATGCAGAATTGATGATGATTTCAGTTACGCCAATTTTTTTTAGCTTTTCTATATGCCAAACAATCAGTGGTTTTCCACCCACTTCAAGCAAAGGCTTTGGCTTATACAATGTTAAAGGGCGCATCCGATTTCCGAGACCCGCAGCTAAAATCATGGCTTTCATTATGCAACAACCTCATAAGTGCCGTATTTGGCTTCAAATTTCGGCAATACTTTAGCGCGAATAAATTGCATAAAAGGTTGTAATTCTGCATATGGTTTACTTTCTTCAAGTAAATACCACATCACACGCGGCAAATCTTTGAGATAACCTGACTTACCATCACGCTCAAATAAGCGCACAAAAATGCCTAAAATTTTGATATGACGTTGAATCGCCATCAGGTCAGCGTCTTGTTTGAATTGCTCAAAGTTACGACCTTCTTTAGCCGATGCAGGTAGCAAATCATAGAACGTCTTAAACCATGCATAAACACGATCTGCATTCCACTGCACATAGGCATCACGTGTGATTGAGATCAAATCATAAGTATCTGCACCAATCACAGCATCTTGGAAATCAATCACGCCCTGATCTTGCTCACCATCAAGTACCATCAAATTACGGCTATGAAAATCACGATGCACAATCACTTGAGGCTGAGCCAATGCAGCATTGGCTAAGATAGCAAAGGTACGTTTAATCAGTGCCGATTCTTCTTCAGTAGGCTGCACTTGTAGAGATGGCAATAACCAATCGGTTAACAGCTCCATTTCAGAAATCAGCTTTTCATAGGCATATGCAGGAAAATGAGCAGTTCCATCAATTGACTGCAATTGAATCAACTGTTTAAAACTTTGAGCATAATGTGCGTCTACGGTTTGATCATTCAACAACGTCGACAATAAAACATCACCAAAATCTTCTAACAATAAGAAGCCTTGATCGAGGTCTTTGGCCACGATATGTGGTACACGCACGCCATGTGCATCAAAAAATTCATCAATCGACACAAAAGGACCACAATCTTCTTTTTCTGGTGGTGCATCCATGAGCATAAATGTTTTATTATTCAATTTGATTCGTGCATAACGACGAAAGCTTGCATCGCCTGCTAAGAAGTTAATTTCAAATTGATCTGAACCGAGTACAGATGAAATCCATGTTTGTATCAATTGTTCACGTTGTGTATTCATTTGCGATAAATTCTAATACAGGCTGAGTTTTTAAAGTGCTAAGTGTAGCTACTTATCAACTTTTTCTCTATGATGCGACAATAATTAATTGCGATTAAGCATACCTGGTTAATGAGACAAATGAAGCATCAGTTTAAATTTAATCCTTTAGCGACTGCGATCTTAACCCTTCTATGTGGTAGCTCGTTACCAAGCTATGCAGCACCTGTTTCAAACCCGTCCACGGATGACGATACAGAACAACTCAAACAAAACATTTCAGAAGCTTATCCGGGTCAGCAGTTCTTCGAACAATATTATGTCGATAAATCTGCACCTGAAGCACAGATTCGCAACACCAATCAATTAAGTTCAGCGTTTTGTACAGGCACTTGGATTACCCCAGTTGCTCCAACAACGAAAGCAGTCGCACCTGAAGATGCAACCTCTACCATTACCGCAGACTATGGTCATTTTGACCCGAATGGCGACTCCATTCTTGAAGGTAATGTTCTGATTGACCAAGAAGGTCGTCAAATTCGTGCCGATCAAATCAAAATTGATAAAACCCAAACCTACGCCAATGCTTCTGGCCGCGTGCAAATGGCACAGTCAGGGCTGATTTCTCAAAGCGATTCAATAGATTACAATTTAAAAACCCAACAAGGTGATTTAAATAACAGCTTCTTTATTGCTGAACAGCAGCATGCGCATGGTCGTGCTGAAAAAATTTCACGTACTTCAACCGAAACACTCGAATTAGAAAACGCTGTTTATACCACTTGTCCACCTGATGAAAAACCAACGTGGAAAATTCAAGCAGACAAAATTAAGCTGAATCAAGAAACTGGCCGCGGTGAAACCAAAGGTACAACATTATATGTAAAAAACGTACCTGTGATGGCTGTGCCCTATTTCAACTTCCCGATTGATGACCGTCGTACCACAGGTATTTTGACCCCAAGCTTTGGTTTTACCAATGATGGTGGTATTGAGCTTGCAGTTCCAGTTTATTTAAACCTTGCGCCAAACTATGACGCTACAGTAACACCACGTTATATTGCAGACCGTGGCGCAATGATGGAAGGTGAATTCCGTTATTTGACCAAAAACTTTGGTTCAGGGATGGTGTGGGGTGGTTATTTACCATCCGACCAAAAGTATGATGATCAGGATCGTAAAGACTTACATTTCCTACATAACTGGAAAATTAACGATCAATTCACGACAAATTTAGAATACAATTATGCATCTGATAAAGACTATTTCTCAGATCTCAATAATAATCCAAACTCAAAAACTGACCTGAACTTACGCCGTGCATGGGAACTCAATTATAAAAATGGTATCCCTGGCCTAAAAGCACAGCTTAAAGTGGAAGACTTCCAAACACTGGATAAAACTGTCAGTGATGAAGACCGTCCATATGCGCGCTTGCCGCAATTCCTACTGAACTACAAGACTGGTAATCCGCTCGGCTTACAGTACGAATTCAATAACGATACAGCGTATTTTAAAAAGAATCTGCGTGGCGATAATATTCCGCAAAACAATAGTGATGCGACAATGTATGAGCCAAGTGGTGCACGTATTTATAACGACTTTAGTGTGCGTTATAACTATCGTAACCCATGGTCTTTTGTAATACCAGAAGTGTCTATTCGCAACGTCAACACGATTTACGACCAAGATACCGTTGATCGTGCAAATACAAATAACAATCACTCTAGTAGTGAAAGTAAATCGGTCATTGTACCGCAATTCACTTTAGATGCGGGTCTTGTGATGGAGCGCGAAGGTCGTTATCTACAAACCTTAACGCCACGTTTCTTTTATGCGTATTCTCCATACAAAAACCAAGACACTAACCCGAACTTTGACTCAACCACAGCGTCAATTAATTATGACCAATTGTTTAGCCCGCGTCGGTTCTATGGTAATGACCGTTTAGAAGACAATAACTTCGCATCTCTAGGCTTGAGCTATAGTTTATTTGATGATGTTGGTCTTGAGCGTTTAAAAGCTAGCGTTGGTCAAAGTTTCTATTTTGAAGACCGCCGCGTCACGCTAAACAACGTCTCTGATAAATTTGATACCGAACGCCATACCGGCCCTGTCGTGAGCATTTCTAGCCAGCTATCTGACAGCATCAGTGTGAATGCCAATTCTGCATGGATGGCGAATGGTGATAATGCTCAGCGCGATATTCAAATGTATTACACAGGAAATAAAGGCAATTTATACAATGTCGGTTATTTCTATCGTAAATACATTCCGAACCGCCAAGACAGCTATGACCAAGCAGTAGCATCGTTTATTCAACCTATACACAATAACTGGCGTATTATCGGTCATGCACAATATGACCTCGACAACAGTATTGCGCGTGAATATTTACTTGGTGTGAACTACGAGTCATGCTGCTGGGGTGTTTCAGTTTATGGTCGTTCGTACTATAACGATTTAGATGATGTAACATCTTCGGATGTTAAACCAAAACGTGCCATTATGGCGGAGTTCACCCTAAAAGGTTTAGGTGGCTTCAACAATAAATTAACCTCTTTGCTTGAAAACAGAGTGTTGGGTTTTAACAATATTAATCAATCTTGGACAGAACGTTAATGAAGACAAAACAGTTAAAACAAATTTTTAAAGCGTCAGCCTTGGCACTTTGCCTATCGACTTCTGTATCTGTATTTGCTGCTGCGCAACCTAAAGATGAAATTGTAGCTGTCGTTGACAATAGCGTGATTCTACGTAGTGATCTTGATCAAAGCATTGCCGAGATCACTCATCAATTTCAAGCAAAAAAACAAACCGTCCCACCGACTGAATATTTGCAGCAACAAGCTTTAGAACAGCTGATTTCGCGCCAAGCACAGCTTGAACAGGTTAAACGATACAATGTCAAAGCGGATGAAAAATCGCTCAATGAAGCCGTACTTAAAGTTGCAAAAGACGCAGGCTCCCCAAGCTTAGAAGCGTTTCAGCAAAAATTAGATGCTGTTGCGCCAAATACCTATGCAGGTTTACGTGCACGCATCGCTGAAGACATCGCTTTACAACGTCTACGCCAACAGTTGGTCACTTCTCGCATTCAAATCAGTGACCAAGATGTGAAAAACTTCTTAAGCTCACCACAAGGTCAAGCTGCGTTAGGTAATCAAGTTCATGTCTTACATGTACGTGTAGCTAGCAGTGATAATGCCGTTAAAATCGCCGAAGACATTCGTAAAGAACTTGCAGCAAGCAACGATGTAAAAGCGATTACTAGCAAATACAGTACCAAAGATATTAAAGTTGACGGTGCCGATATGGGCTTCCGCAACTTATCTGATATTCCAGATGAACTTGCTGCACGTGTAGCACCTTTGCAAGTTGGTCAAACCACTGAACTAATTTCAGTACGTGATGGCGTTCATGTTTTAAAATTGGTCGACCGTAAAAGTGGAGAACAAAAAGCCATTGTTCCTCAATACCAAACTCGCCATATCCTGATTCAACCGTCTGAAGTGGTGAGTCCTGAAAATGCCAAGCAAATGATCGACAACTTGTATAATCGCCTGCAAAAGGGTGAAGATTTTGCGGTCTTGGCTTCAACGTTCTCGAATGACACTGGTTCTGCTGCCAATGGTGGTAGTTTAGGTTGGGTTAGCCCAGGTGTGATGGTTCCAGAATTTGAAGCAATGATGAAATCAACAGCGAAAGGTGAAATCAGCAAGCCTTTTCAGTCACAGTTTGGTTGGCACATCCTTCAAGTGACCGATACACGTCAACAAGATATGACACATGAAGTACAAGAACGTATGGCCCGTCAGATTTTAGGTGAGCGTCAATTTGACACTGAACTGGACAGCTGGTTACGTGAAATTCGCAACAATGCCTATATTGAAATTAAAGATCCTACTCTAGATCGTAAAAAGAAATAAGTGAATAAACAAAAAACCAGCTTCGGCTGGTTTTTTTATGTCGATTCTTATCATCATTCAGCACTTTAGTAATTATTACATACCCGTTATGAAAATAATCTACTCTTTTATAGGCAAAAAAAAACCTCCCATTTGGGAGGTTTTTTTAACTCAATTAACGATTGTTGTTTTCGTCGTCTTGAGCATCTTCAAATTTAGTTTCGCCATCAAAACCAGCATTTTGACCGCCGAAGCCACCTTGACCACCAAAGCCACCTTGAGAGCCAAAACCACCTTGACCACCGAAGCCACCTTGAGAGCCAAAACCACCCTGACCACCGAAGCCACCTTGACCACCAAAGCCACCTTGACCACCAAAGCCACCTTGACCACCAAAGCCACCTTGTTGACCGCCGAAGCCGCCTTGTTGACCACCGAAGCCGGCAGCGCCTTGAGCACCAGCAGGAGCACCAGCAGGACGTGGGTTACGTGCTGGAACAACAGTTGAAATAGCATGTTTGTAAACCATTTGGCTTACAGTATTTTTTAATAAAACAACGTATTGGTCGAAAGATTCAATATGACCTTGTAATTTAATACCGTTGACAAGGAAGATCGACACAGGAATACGTTCTTTACGGAGAGAATTTAAGAACGGATCTTGTAAAGTTTGACCTTTAGACATGTTATAACTCCAAAAAATAATAAAAATCAGCGCAAAAGCTACCTTTACTTTTCAATTAAAAATTATCAAAAAGGTAGTCTGTAAATTTTGCTTTATCCGTAGCACTTTCGCAAGTCTTCTTGAGCCTGCTGCGCAGTTAAATATGTAGTAAATTTATGCGTTTCTTGCAAAGATCTTAACCAAGTATATTGACGTTTTGCAAGTTGTCGTGTTGCAAAAAGCGCCTTATCCTCCATTTCACGCTGTTTTTCGCTACTTTGATCACTATTTTTCAAAAAATCTAAAGCTTGACGATATCCAACTGAACGCATAGAGGGTAAATTTTCATCTAAATCGTATTTTTCAATGAGAGCTTTCACTTCATTCAAAAATCCAATTTCCCACATTGTTTTTAGACGTTGAGCTATACGCTCATGTAATTCTAATCGGTCTGGCAATAATGCGTAATTATGAAAATTGTAACGGTATGGTACGTTTTTAGGTTGCTCAGCTTGTAACTGCGTAATGGGTTTACCTGTTAATTTAAAAACTTCGAGCGCACGGATAATTCGTTGCTTATCACTCGGTTTAAATTTTTCACCTGCCAATGAGTCTACATTGCACAGTTCTGCATATACAGCATCCCAACCTTGCGACTCAGCTTTGGCTTCAATTTCAGCACGTACAGCATAGTCTGCACTTGGTAAGTTTGAAGACAACCCTTCCAATAAAGCCTTGTAATACAACATTGTACCACCGACTAAAATCGGTGTTTTACCTCGTACATGCATATCATCAATCAGTACACACGCATCTTCCACAAAGTTCGCTGCCGAATACACTTCTAGCGGACTGATAATATCAATCAAATGATGTGGATATTTCTCCAACTCAGCTTTACTCGGCTTGGCCGTACCAATATCCATATCCTGAAAAACCAAAGCAGAATCGACTGAAATTAATTCGAATCCACCTTGCTCGTATAACTCACATGCCAAGGCGGTTTTACCGCTTGCAGTTGGTCCCATTAAGTTGATGACCGGCAATTGATTTGACATGTAAAACTACTCTCCCCGAGCAAAAAGTTTATCTAGCTGTGCCAATGGAAACGCACGCCACGTCGGACGCCCATGGTTACATTGGCTGGCAAATTCAGTTTGTTCCATCTGACGCAGTAATGCATTCATTTCAGATAGACTTAAAATACGGTGTGCGCGTACAGCGCCATGACAGGCCATGCCTGCCAATATTTGATCACGCTTTTGTAGTAACCCTGCAACCTGATCACTTGGGTCTAAATCATTTAATAAATCTGGAATCAGCGCATCAAAGTCTGCTTTATGCAAAATGGCAGGAACACCTCGGACAATAACTTGCTCATCGCCATATTGGTCTATTTCTAAACCTAGGCGTGCCAATTGTTCTTTGAGCTCATCGACGCGCATCGCTTGCATCCGACTGATACTGACGACTTTAGGAATCAGCAACTGCTGTGATGTCCAAAACTCAGGTTTATCCCAAGCTGTTTTCATCTGTTGCAAAACAATGCGTTCATGTGCCGCATGCATATCAACAATGATTAAACCTTCGGTGTTTTGGGCCAAAATATAAATACCATGCAATTGCGCAATGGCAATCCCCAAAGGATGCTCATCAACTTTCTGCTGAATATGTTCAGCTAAAGCGGTATCAGGATCATTTGTAGACTCAGTTTGACGTAAAGGCGCTAAATAACTTTGCAATGCATTATTGAGCTGTCTGGAACCCGCTATATTTGACTGATATCCTGCGCTATTGATCGATACATTTGAATTTTGCTGTGTATACCCTTCTTGCCCTGTTGACGCATGATTTGACGCATATTGCACAGCAGTTGGCGAACTAAAATCAGTAAGCCCGCCTGCGATCTCTGGACTGACAAAATTTGTGCCTTGCTCTGCAACTGGCTGAGGTTGATGTAATGAAAATTGTTCCTGATGACGCGGCTGCGGAATAATATTTTCGTGTGCCTGCCCATCAAGTTTCATTGCAGATGACAATTCGGCGGTCGCGGTTTGAAATTGCGCTAATGTCGATTTGGCAAAATGACGAACAAACTCATGTACTTCACGTTGATTTAGAAACCGAATTTCATGCTTGGTCGGATGCACATTCACATCGATATTTTCAGGATCAACTTCCATAAACAACAAATAAGCGGCATGTTGATGTCCATGCAAAATACCGTCATAAGCCATCCGAAGTGCATGTGAAACTGTCTTGTCTTTTACGATACGTCCATTCACATAGACGTATTGCATATCGGCTTGCGCACGTGCATCTGAAGGATGGCCTAACCAACCACTGAGACGCATATTGACGCTATCAGCATCTATCCAGTACGCATTTTCAGTAAATTGACGGCCTAATAATTGTTGTACCCGCTGAAAACGCAGCGCGCCACTGTCTGCAATAGGCAAGTTCAGCTTAATACTATTGTTATGCTCAAGGACAAAACGTATATCAAAATGGGTCAGTGCCAAACGACGGACAATTTCTTCGATATGTCCAAACTCAGTCCCCGGTTTTTTGAGGAACTTACGCCGTGCAGGCACATTAAAAAATAAATCTTGCACACGGATGGTGGTGCCTTGCGTCGCTGCCACAGGCTGAATTTCTTGCGAATCAAATGCGGTGCCATTTACTTCGACCTGATAGCCTACACCGTCATCATTTTGGCTACTGGTCAATGTCAAACGAGACACCGCAGCAATCGAAGCCAAGGCTTCCCCACGAAAACCTAGACTTACAATGGCATGCAAATCTTCAGCAGTTTGGATTTTACTGGTGGCATGGCGCATGACCGCCAAAGGTAGATCTTCAGGGTGAATACCCCGACCATTGTCTATTATTTCAATCAGTGTACTGCCGCCTTGTTCAATACGAACAATCAGCTCAGTCGCCCCTGCATCAATGGCATTTTCCAGTAATTCTTTGACCACAGAAGCAGGACGTTCAATCACTTCCCCTGCGGCAATTTGGTTGGCTAAGGCAGGATCAAGCGTTCGAATGCGGCGGGCACTGATTTCATTCAGCATGGTTAAATTTTTGCTCCAAAGCGTTTTGCAAAGTTTCTGAAGAAGAGCTTAAAGTTGCTGTACGGGTGCTTTCATCCGCAGACTTTTCAATATTAATAATTAAATCAGCTTCAGGGATTTCGTCGCCCCCTTTAGATGGCCATTCAAATAAAAATAGGGCGTTCGGCGTTTCTAAATAATCACGGATACCCATAAGTTCAAGCTCATAAGGGTCATTCAGACGATATAAATCAAAATGAAAAATATCTTGTCCTTGAATATTGTAAGGTTCAACCAATGTATAGGTTGGACTTTTTACCGCACCTTGATGACCCAAGTGTTGTAAAAAATAACGTGTTAACGTGGTCTTTCCTGCACCCAAGTCACCAATTAAATACGCTACACCCGTCGTAAAATGCGTCGCCAGTACGGTAGCTAAGTTTTGGGTATCGACTTCACTATTAAGTTCCAGACTGAATGAATACTGCATATTACTCACAACATGTACATAAGAATTAAATATGATAGCATCGCACTGGCTAAAATGGATATGTTCACACTATAGATTGAGCATTTTTCATGATGTGTTCTCTGCTTTATTTGCTCAGTTTTTAGATCTTTCTTCATGCACAGTTTTGAATTTACTCCCCCAATGATCAATGGTGTTAGTGCCAGTAAAGTCTTCCTTGACGGTCAACACACACAAGCCACAACGGTCTATGCATATTTGTGTGAGCAATTTCCTCATATCCAAGCAGCAGAGTGGCAACAACGATTTAAGGATGGTCTAGTCTATGCTGCAGATGGTGACGCTTTAACGATAGACAGTCCTTTTGAAGCAAATCGTCATGTTTATTATTATCGATTCTTAGCGCATGAAATCCATGTTCCCTTTGAGCATCAGATTTTATTTGAAAATGATCATTTCATCGTGGTCGATAAACCGCATTTTCTCACCATGAGTCCGACCGGTCAGTATGTACAAGAAACCTTGTTGGTTCGACTCAAAAAACAAACGCAGCTTGAACACCTAACACCGATTCATCGTTTAGATCGTGAAACTGCCGGCGTAGTTCTCTTCTCCAAATGTCTCGAAAGCCGTGGGCTATATCAACAGATGTTTGCCAAGCGGCAAGTTCAAAAAACCTATCATGCCATTGCAGCTTATCGAGATGACTTAAATTTCCCAATCACAACTCGCTATCGTATGGAAAAAGGTCAGCCTTTTTATACCATGCAACTGGTAGATGGTGAGCCAAATAGTGAAACATACATTAAGCTCCTCCAGCAGCATGGAAAACATGCAAAGTATGAATTAAAGCCCCATACCGGCAAGCAACACCAACTTCGTGTGCATTTAAATGCTTTGGGCATTCCAATTCAAAATGATCCCTTTTATCCAGTAGTACAACATAAGGCAGATGACGATTTCAGCCAACCTTTACAACTACTTGCGAAACAGCTTGAGTTTATCGATCCTGTGACAGAGCAGGCTTTTCAATTCAGTTCTGCCTATGAATTGACACTGTAAATCTATTGTCATTACATTAAATTGATAAAATACTGCCAAACTTTCTTGAATTTATAACAGTTTTGATTAGAATAAATGCGAAAAGTTAAGTATTTAAAAGCTTTCTAAGAATATGAGAAAAACTGAAGTCTACCAAATCCGTCTCGATTCACAGGAAAAGAAACAAGCCTTTGCCGTGTTTAAACAATTAGGCATTACACCTGCACAGGCTGTACGTCTATTCTTTAAACAAGTTGTTTTAACCAAATCGATCCCCTTCTCTATTGAAAACCAAAATATCAATATTGAACAATTGATTAAGTTACGCAAATTAAAACAACAAGAAGCCCAAGCTATTTCAACCATTGAAATTAGCCCTGCTGAATTAGAAATTTTAAATAATGATCCATTATTAGATGATGATCATCTCGACTTGTTTGAAGAACTCAATGCAATTTTGGGTGAAGGTGACAAAACTTAACACTGTCGCATTTATAAACAATTTATAAATCAACCAATTTCGAAATTTCGATATGCTTCATGCAAGACTGATAAAAATAGCATGGAGTATAGAAAAAAATGATCGTTCGACGCGCAACAGAAGCAGACCTTCAGCCACTTGCTGTTTTATTTGATGAATATCGCCAATTTTATGGCACCTCTTCTAATCTTGATATCTCATATAAATTTCTAAGACAACGTTTTGAAAATAATGAAAGCGTAATTTTTATTTGCTTAAAAGATGATGTCATTACTGGGTTTATCTTACTGTATTTAGGCTTTTCATCTGTAGCTTGTTCAACCTACTATATTTTAGATGATGTCTATGTCAGCCCTGTATATCGTCGTCAAGGTTCAGCCAAACAATTGATCGATACTGCGGTTCTCTTTGCTCAACATGAAGGTGCGCTTCGAATCAGCCTCGAAACTCAAAAAAATAACTATCACTCACATCAACTCTATGAATCGATGGGCTTCATTAAAGATGATGAATTTCAAACCTATCATTACTTTATTCGCTAATGCTCTGCTAGGCATTAAAAACATCATCAACGCATATTAGAAACGCATCTTTAAATAATTAGCAGACATATTTATGGGCTTTAATACTGCACATTCATCCTTTCAGTCAGGATGACGTATCAAAGCCCTGTACCTATTACTGTGGATTTAGATTTTCACGAAATTTCGATTGTTCAATTTGCGCTGCATTCAAATAGATCCATTCACCCTCAGCGAGATCATCAAGCTTTAATTGTCCTATTTGAGCACGATGTAAAGTTTCAACTTTATTGCCGACAGCCGCCAACATCCGCTTCACTTGATGATATACCCCTTGATGGACAGTCATTTGTAATTGCTGTGAAGCCAATAGCTGCACATCGGTTGCAGCGAAAATGCCTTTTTCGTTTCGCAGCTCTACGCCTTGTTGCAATTGTTGCATTTGCTCAGGCGTCACAGGATCTGCGGTATGCATCGAATACACTTTGGCAACATGCTTTTTAGGGTGTGTCAGTGCTTGCAGATATTGACCATCATCCGTGAGCAGCAACAGTCCAGTGGTGTCTTGATCCAGTCGCCCGACGCATTGCAAACCACGATTTAACAGCACATCATCAAATAATTCAAAAACACTAAAATGATGGGTTGCCTGATGCGAACATTCATAACCTTGGGGTTTATTTAACGCAATATAGATATGCTCACGATAGACATAGTCCTGACCATGCACACTGTAAGTTAAATCATTCAAGTCCAGTTTTTGCTTTGGATTATCTACAATCTCACCGTGTATTTCGACCGCACCATTTTTAATCAACTGTTGGCAATATTTACGCGAACCAAAACCTTGTGATTGCAGCATTTTTTCCAAAAACATAGAACAACCTAATAAACACCATATATTGCTATTTTATACTGAACCACGAGCCAACTTGCAGGAAAAATAGCGGAAATAATCTTGAACGCCAGTTTTTAATGTTTCTGCGCTACACTATTGATTATTTATTGAAGTTTCTCACGAATATCCTATGTCTCAGTTGGATTTAAATCTGATCGTGTTATTGGTGTTATTGGCTTGTGGCATCTTTAGCCACAATACAGCGATCACCATAGCAGCAGGTGTCTTGATTATTTTCCGCATCACGCCTTTAAGTGAATTTTTCCCCTATCTGCAACAATATGGCTTAAACATTGGCATTATTATTTTAACCATTGGCGTACTCACGCCGATCGCTAGCGGAAAAATACCCGGTGATTCGATTTTAAAATCCTTTTTAAGTTGGAAATCCCTCGTCGCAATCGCCATTGGCATCTTTGTCGCATGGCTAGGCGGACGTGGTGTCAAACTGATGTCCAATCAGCCAGATGTGGTTGCCGGACTATTGATTGGGACAGTCGCAGGTGTTGCCATGCTGCGTGGTGTACCTGTCGGCCCACTCATTGCAGCAGGCATCTTGTCGCTACTGATTGGGATTAAGCAATAAGGCTGTTACTTACATAAAATAAAATTTTAAATTGAGCCATGCTGCATTTGAAATAAACGTCGACTAAGCATGATTCCAACGAATGACAACGCTGACATCAAGATACCCGCCCAAAACCACGCTCCAGTCTGTGAAACTACGGTGGCAATCAACGGAGGCAGAACAAATTGGGAAATGGCAGAACATTGTAAAATCATGCCGATCGTCGTACTAATTGCCGCGGGATAAGGTGCAAAATGCAGTGCTTGTGCAAAGACCGTCGCAGCAACTAAGCCACCAAAAAGCGAAAAACTAAACACCGTTAAATATTGCAATAAAAACGGTAACGCATCTTTAAAGAGATAAAATTCTAAGGAGCAAATGATCAAGACGGCAAAACCCAGTTGGACTAAAGTTTTAGCTTGAAAACCACGCTGTAATAACAGTCCACACCCCCATGTACCCACCGCATTGGCAACGGCAACGCTGGCTGTTAAAGCACCCGCCAGTTCTGCTGAAATTTGGTTTTGGGCATAAATCATCGGTAAGAAGCCTACCAATGCAAACCACTGCCCTGCATATGTCCCAAAAATGAGCGCCAAAAGCCATGCTGCTGGATGTTTAAGAGTATCTCGAATGAGACCAATAATAGGTGTTGTATTCAGCGCCACATTAGGCTGAGGAATAAACATGGCGATACAGAGTAGTAATGCTGCAGTAATCATAGCGAAACTGAGCCAAACCACACTCCAACCATATTGAGCAATTAGAAATGGCGCAACCAATAATGCTATCCCCATACCTCCGCCCATATAAGCACTCCACAGTCCCATCTTTGCGCTGATGTGCTGTAGCGGTACAAGCTGACGGATAAATGCAGGCCCTGTGAGTGTCACCAATAAGAATCCAAATCCTTCTATGACACGCAGTAGCAACAAGACATCAAAGCTTTGTACAAAGCTCCCCCATGCACTTGCTATCGTCAATAGACTTAAGCCCAATAAGATACACAGTTTAAATCCAATTTTTTGGATATAACTACCAATCAACAATGCAAAGCACATTCCTGCACCCTGTACTAGTGAGAGCAATAAACCAGACTGAATAAAGCTAATGCCGAGTTGCTGTTGTAATACAGGTATTGCGGGCGGTAGTTTCCCGATATGCATTGCAGCAATAAAACCTGCCGCAATAATGAATAAATCTTTTGACATCCCTTTCATTGAATTGTCATGCTCTTTTCGCCATGCAATAGTGCACAGCTTAACAATTCAAAATATTATTTTGAGTCAAAAAACAAATGACCTTAGATGATTTTTCAATTATTTAATCATCTTGCACCGTCACATGCTAAGCGCACTTTGATTTAAATTAAACAACGATACTTAGTCATTTCATCTGCATTTGTTTGAGACAGGACAAGTTTTCATCAAAACGTTTTGCGATACTTTAGATAATATGAAGGTAGTGAACGAATTTACCTGCATAACTATGAGTGAATTATTTAAGCAGTGAGATATTTAGGCAGTGAGTTATTCAGGATTGATTTGTTTCCGTTCACGCTTATTGGCGTACATTTTTAAATCAGCCATTTCGACCAATTGATCGATGGATTCGGCATCTTCTGGAAATAAAGCCATGCCTATACTGGCACCAATTTTCAAACTCATTTGCTCAAATGCAAACGGTAGTCCGCAACTTTCTGCGATTCGATTCATTGCCGTTTGCGCACGTTCTAAGTTGGCAATATTGGTTAAGATCACAGCAAATTCATCACCACCCAAGCGTGCAACCAAGTCATCTTGACGTGTTTCACGCAAAATGCGCTGTGCAATTTCTTTCAGTGCAGCATCCCCAATGCGATGTCCAAACTGATCATTAATCGGCTTCAGACCATCCATATCAATCATCAAGATACCCAGTACTTTTTTCTGCGCACGTGCTTTTTCTATCCCTTGGCGTAAAAAGTCGACAAACAAAGCCCGATTAGCTAAGCCTGTTAAGCTATCTTGCGTCGCCAATTTATATAGCTCTGTCGCACCGAAACGCGTCGCATGGTACATCGCCGCAGCGATCAACTCAGACATCAAACTCAATATATGTAAATCAGCTTCCTGAAAGGCATCGACTTGGTCAGAGTAAATCTTTAAAACACCGACACCTTCATCACAATGAATCAATGGCACTACTGCCATCGAACGCAATCCAACACGTTGACATGCCACGCGATCTACCCGTGCATCTGTTTCCGAATCTTGGCAATACAGTGTTTGTTTTTGCGCTATACATAGACCCGATAAACTATTTTCAATATGTAGTCTTAAACCTAGTAAATGGCTCGCCCCACCAGACACTGCACGATAGACCATATCACCATCTTCAGCCAACTCTACAACTGCACCTTTTGCATGTGTAATCTGCTGCGCCTGTTCTGCAACTACGGTCATCACTGCATTTAGATCTAAACCCAGTTTGGCAATTGCTGTCTGCGTTTGAATCACAGACATGAGTTGAGTTGGTGAGGGTTCTATAGTATTCGGCATGATTGAGCTCAAACAGGTTTCAGTGTGAGATACAGCTCAATTCTAGAAATTATTCATTCACTTGTATAGCGATCTTAAAGTGATATCTGTGCATTCATGCACTTTAGATACAACTCATTGAGATACTGCGCTTTAAAAGAAAATGCACTCAAGGAAACAACAGAGCAAGTGGAATCATCGATACACATTTCGAAGGTTGGGGAAATCATGATGTATGGATGACCCACGTATTTCACGACTCTCCCCCTAGATATTATTTCAACGCGTAAATTTCACTCTGCATCCATTCTCCGCCTTCCAATTGCACATCTACAGCCTCACGTTGATATTCAGCACCTTCAAATTCATCTAAAGCCCCCAATGTGCGGCTAAGTTTTCAGAGATAAAAACATAGCATTCAATCGCCTGACCTGCCTTCGATAAACGAATGCCCGGACTGCCCATCGCTGCACCCCAGCCTTTATGTTCTAGCTCACCCCAAACCACACCTTTCTTCCACTCGCCACCAATACGCTCCATCACATGAGCATTGGGCTGACCTAGACGTCATGTCCCGTATACAAAAAGACTCTGAGTCATAGCTCCTCCTTAGTTGGAATAATATTGATTGCGTTTTTGTGAGAATTTCGCCAACTGTTTTAGGAAGCCTTCAAAATAGCTTTTTTCAGCCTCTTCGGTACGATAACCGGCGTACAAAGTTCGTCTTAAACCTTCAGGTGAAACACAATCTAAACGTCGAGAGGTCACCCAACCTTTTTGCTCATATTCATTCACGACCCAATCAGGCAACGCCGCGATACCACGACCGCTTGCAACCAACTGAATCAGCATCTGGGTCAAATCTGTGGTACGGACGTGTTTAGGCTGAATATTGGCCGGTAAAAATAATTTCGCCATGATATCTAAACGATGTTTATCAACCGGATAAGTTATGAGCGTTTCTTCTGCTAATTCTTGAACAGTCACATTTGTCGCACGAACCAATGGATGTGTATTGGATAATACCAAACGAGATTCATATTCAAAGATTGGGAAATATTCCACACCTTTTAAATTGATCGGATCTGCCGTAATCAGAAGATCAAACTCACCCGTTTGTAATAGTTCATGCGGATTGGCTTCAAAGCCAGAGGCAAAGTCCAAATCTACATCGGGGTATTGCTGACGGTAGACATTCAATAGCGGCATGAGCCAATCAAAGCAACTATGACATTCTGAAGAAAAAATAATTCGGCCGGTTTGACCATGCACAATACGTGTAATGTCCGATTGCGCAATTTGAACTTGCGGCAAAATATCATCGGCAAGGCGTAGTAAACGTTGCCCAACATTCGAAAAAGTAACAGGACGTGTGCGTCGGTTCACAACCTCTACCCCATACCAATGATCGAGCTCTTTCAACTGGTGTGAAAGTGCAGAAGGTGTTAAACACAAATCATTAGATGCAGCGACCAAAGAACCGTGTTCTCTGAGTGCCAATAAGGTTTTGAGATGGCGTAATTCCAACATGATTGTTCTCAACTAAACTTGGAAGCAACTTTGCAATCGAATAGTTTTCGCAAAGCATTAATGAATTATACTCACCTTATCATTATTTTATTAAGTTTTATTCATTTAAAGTTTTATTTGGAACTTTAACCACCAATTCATCGTTTTTAAGCAGATGCAAAGGATGAAAATAAACACGATGCCCCTTATTAAAAAAGCCAGATTGATCAATCTGGCTTTAAATGTATGTAATCCAAAGAATGTGTTATTCCACAAATAATAAAGCCAAACGAACTTGGTCATATCCCATGCGTGGACTGGTCAACTCCACAATTGGGCGCAGCTTAATAGTACCATCATCGTTATAATGTGCTGGGTCTTGTCGTTTCGCCAAACGTTTATAAATTTTACGCACCTGCTCAACCACGTCTTCTCCCGGATGTGCCACCGATATATCTAAACCTTGCTCTTTTTGCAGACGAGCCAAATGATTAATAATCGTAGCAGGTGTTAAACCACGCTCCACTGCAATATCTTGAATTTCATAACCTTCCTCAAACAATTCACGAGTTTGATCTAAAGTCGCTGTGGCAAAGCTTTGTTTCGCACCAGTTTTGGCAATTTTCTTTTCATTGCGCTCAATTTCCACTTCATTCAGCGTTCCACCACAATGACGAATAAAGGCTTTATGTTGAACGGTTAAATCAGCCTCTGCAAAATTGGTTTCCGCTTCATCAGAGAGTTCCTGAAAACGTCGATCGGCTTTAATCGCCAAACTGTCGAGTTCTAAAGCTTGTTCATTAAAACCAAGTAAACGCAAACCATCTAATGTTTTTAAACGCGACAATGCCACATAACCCTGACCTTTCTCAAAAGTATGCGTCAAGTTAATTTCAGCCGCTGCAAGGGTCATCCCTTGAGATTTGTGAATGGTGATCGCCCAGGCCAAACGCAGTGGAATTTGTTGGAAACTGGCAATGGTTTTACCATCATCATTATCGACAGACCATGTTTCAGGTTCTACCACCAAGGTCGTGCCGTCCGTAAGTTTTACTTTAGGCAAGATGCCATATTCATCATCTTCTTCAAAACCTATCACTTCACCGAGGCTGCCATTGATATAGCCCACGTCAAAGTTGTTTTTTACAAACATCACTTTGGCATTTTTCTTTAAGGTCAAAGTTTCCGGCGCACGCACTGAAGATTTTAAGGTTTCGATCAGTTTATCATTACCATCACATTGGGCTTCAAACTGGCGAGATTCTTGCTCAATTTCATTTAGATGTTTATAGTTAATACTATCTACATCCATATTATGGGTATACAAGCGCGTAAAGGTTTCACCTATATTTTGTGAACTTGTCTGCCTTAAAGCATGCAAATGATCGCCAGTAATTTGCTGAGCACGAATCGCATTTAGAATATCATTGAGATAGTCATTACCCTGACGATGTTGTTCGGTCAAATAACACACGCGAAACTTCGCTTCTACCCATGCCTCAGACATAAAGCAAAACTTGTCACGGTTTAATTCACCTTTGCGTCCCACAGGGGGTAACTGGAAGAAGTCGCCTGCAACAATGACTTGAATCCCCCCAAAAGCATCTTCACTGTCTTTAAAAAATTTTAAAACTTTATTCACCAAGTTTAATTGCTTGGCATGCAACATCGAAATTTCATCGATGATTAAAACTTGGGCATTTTCCAAATGCTCTTTTAAATATTTACGTTCTTTTAAGCGCTTTAACTCATCTTCGGAAATCGCATCTTTAATCCCAATCCCTGCCCATGTATGAATTGTCATGCCATTCATATGGGTTGCAGCAATCCCTGTAGAAGCCGTAATTGCCACCGGCACTTTGCGCGCTTTTAGATAATTGATGTACTGATTTAAAGTATAAGTTTTACCTGCACCAGCCGAACCTGTTAAAAACACATTTTCGCCTGCTTTGAGCAGCTTGAGTGCAGTTTCTTGTTTCATAAGACCTATACCGTAAAAGAACGGCTATAGCCTAACGATTTTTGACTCAAAAGTTAAGCGCACAACACAGTTTACTAAATCCATATTTCGCCAATCTCACTTTAAGCTATTGAACCTATTTAAAAATTCTTTGGCGATATTTACTTTTTCTATTTCTGCTTGGGTATTATTTGAATACTCGAGTTGATCAAAAACCAAAATGTGGTTTTGCACATGACAGCCCAAAGTCATCGATACATGCAAAATGGGATGGTACATATGAAAAGCTACATATACTCTTGCAATGATACTGGCGCTATAACTTGATGCCAAACAATGTTTAAACTGAATAGATTCATCAATAATTCGATCGATGGTTTTTAACTCTTCAAAGACCCAATCTTGAAAATAGATTTTGTCTTCTGTTGTAAATGGCTGCCAGACTGTTGTCTCAAATTTACGCTTTAATTGAGTTAACACTTCTTGCTTTTGTTGCTTGGCATGCCAATACACCGCCTGATGAAAGACCCCATTCCAGGTAATATTTTTAGGGACTGTATCACCTGTAGAATAAGTCGCACTAACATAGTCACGCACATATGCATCAAATACAGATACTCTTAAATTAGCATGCTTTAAATAAAATAAATTTCGAAAATCCTGCAGTTGAATTTTATGTTGTCGTAAAACACTTAAAAATTGGCGATTTTCTTGGGTTTCTGGACGGATATAATCCATCAAAGCCTGCGGTAAATGCTGCGTACAACGTACTAAATGCTGCAGATAGGCCTGCATAATACGGCTCAAGGGTAGATAGACTTTTTTTATAGCCTGATCCTCTGCACCCAAAACCTGTCGCATTAAGATCAACCATTCATCTAAATACAAAATCGATGGGCTGATCACTACACGATGATCATCATGCTGCTGATATTTTTGGTGTAAAACAAACTGTAGATTTTTTTCATGATTAAACCAATCATGTTCATGCGCAATCGTATGGCAATTTTGAATAAATAAGCGCGCTGCAACAAATTGAAAATGTTGTAAGGTCGCAAGAATCAATGCGGGATGAATATGCTGCGTATCGACAAAACTTAATGCCGTCACAGCCACTCGTACATTACTGTGTTGAAAATTACGACTCAGCCAATCCAATACTTCGGCTGACTGCTTGAACATCCATCGCACTGCACGGTTGTTGTCGAGTAAAGGGAGTTTTCCACATTTTTTTTGCCAAATTGCTGTGGCTTGCACAAAATTGCTATGGCTTAATATGTCCTGCTCTGCCCAAACATCCCGATGCATCAAACGAATAAAACCCAACAAATTGGGACGCTCATATGCATGGTCGAGCAACAAAATAATATCTTCTATATGTTCATTTAATTCTTGTAAATTGAACCGATCTTCATAACTCAAACTCATGATCCGGTAAATCGTTGGATCTAAAAATTGTGCTGTAGCAAAACAAATCTCGTCCAAACTATCCATCAAGAGCTGTATCGGCAATATTTCAGCTTCTGTAAGTGAATGAAGCGCAAACATCTGCTCAATCTTTTGCATCAACCAATGTGGTAGACAAATTTGGCATTCGATATAGGTTTGTAATAGCGGTGTCTGATAAATCTGCTGCTCTTGCATCAGCTGATCAAAAATTTGCGCTTCAACTGCTGTCATCTGTGCTAAAAACTGTTGAACACGCGCTGGCCCATTTAGATGTTGAAAAATCGACTGTAAGATCAATTGTCTAAATTGCTGTGCTTTTTCTCTGAGCAAGAGTGAATGTTGCGGCTTTAGGTCGCCAGTAAAAAAATATAATTCATGAAATAAGAAATCTTCTACTACTTCAATACATGGCACGGTCGAATGCAATTCAACAATTTTGATGGGTCTAAATGGACTTCTAGGAAACTGATAGCCAATCGATTCACGACTTTGTAGCTGTAAGGTCCACAGTCCATTACACAGTTGAATGCGGTGCTGCTCTTGTTCAATTTTAAAGATATTTTGTGAATTGAGTGCTGTAGCAAGTTCCATTTGCTCTTGATACAACTGCTTTAAACTTGGAGATATTCGAATAAGTTGCCGAGCAATATGCTCAAGCTGCGGGGTCAAGCTTTTCTTTTCCATCTTCCGCCCTAACGATCGTTGATTATTTTTCAACCTTCACTATAGTCAAAGTTTAATACTCCGACTACTGCCATTAATCAGCCAAATAGCAGTACAAAAGGTCAATACAAAGGCGTTCAATAAAAAATCTAAAAGCTATTGTTGTGACAAAATTCACCATGATTTTGAGCTGTGACGAATAAAAATGGATGAAGTTGAAGAGTAGTCACTATTATTGATCTGTAGAATGTTGTTCTGAACGGATTTTCTTAAGCTGTTCTATCGCAGTGTAAATATCTTGTTGTAGTGCCTCTCGATAGAGCTTTAAATCCTCCACACTCTGAATATGACTCAAACTTTGACGGGGTAAAAATTGAAAATAGAATGGAATGCGCTTGGGGATAATACGTTTGGGTAAAGACGGAATCACATCACCATGACGTAATAATTTATCGAGTTTTTGTATTTTTAATAGTTGTTTAAACCAACGATGTTCAACAATCACACTGGCATCAAAACCCAGTTCAAAGACTTCATCTCCACCTAAAGCAGCAAAAGGCACAATGTCATAATTAAATTCTTGCGCCAGTTTTAAAAAGCCATAACGTTGCTTCCAAATCAGTTGATAGGCTTCGCCTTTTCGCTTCAAAACCTCTCGACCACCACCGGGAAAAACTAAAATGGAATAACCTTGTTGCATCACTGTTCTGACATAGTCCTGAATACCTTGGACTGCACCGAACTTTTTGACCATGCCACGCCAACCGGGCAAATAAAAATGGCTATGATCAGCGATACTGACCACAGCCACTTTATGTTCATTGTAGAGATAATCAATAATCAACGGTGAATCGAGTACACCGTAAATTGTATGATTCCCTACATACATTGCAGGTTTTGATGCATCAATATATTCAGCGCCAAAAAAGGTCGGCGTGAAATACATGCGGGATAAAGCGCTTAAACGCTTTATCCATTTTGCATCATGTTCAACCTGCAAATGTGCTGACCTTAGGCAGCATCATGTTTTTGAACAAGTACAGAACCTACTGAGTAGCCTGCACCAAATGAGCAAAGTACGCCATATTCGCCATGGTTTACTTCATTCGCAGTACGGTGCAATGCAATAATGACACCTGCTGATGAAGTATTGGCAAATTCATCAAGAATGATTGGCACAAGGTCTGGCTGAGCATGTTCTTTACCCACAACCAGTTTCAGAATCAATTCATTCATGCTGGCATTTGCTTGGTGTAACCAGAAGCGTTTTACATCTGTTGCCGCAATTTTATTGTCATCCAATTGCTTAGTGATCATTTTCGCCACTAATGGACACACTTCTTTAAATACTTTACGACCGTCTTGACGGAAACGGTTGTTGTCGATGTCAGCATCGACTTCACTCATATTTAAGTAACCGAAGTTGTTACGAATGTTGTTTGAGAACTGAGTAAACAGGTCAATATCCAACACTTCAAAACCAGCTTTGGTTTCAGTTTCTTCAATGATCGAAGCCGTTGCAACGTCACCAAAGATGAAGTGGCAGTCACGCATACGGAAATCTGTATGACCAGATGTGATCTCAACGTTCACCAATAACACACGACGAGCGCCTGATTTGATCGCGTCATAGGCTTGCTTGATACCAAAAGTTGCAGCTGAACATGCAACGTTCATGTCATAGGCATAACCCTGAATACCCAACGCAGTTTGAATTTCAATTGAAACGGCTGGATATGCACGTTGAATGTTAGAGCATGACAAGATCACAACATCGATGTCTTCAGCAGTCACACCCGCATTTTCCATCGCTTGCTTTGCAGCAGCTACGCCCCATTCCGCTTGTAGCGAAATTTCATCATTTGGACGTTCATGTAGCACTGGGCGTAAACGTTTTGGATCTAAAATACCGCTTTTTTCAGCAACATAACGTGCTTTCACGCCAGATGCTTTTTCGATAAATTCTGCACTTGAACCACGGCGCGCTTCTAGCTCACCGGCTTCAATTTTTTCAGCATTATCACTGTTGTACTGTTCCACATAAGCATTTAAAGCTTCAACTAACTCTTCGTTAGTAATTACGTCTTCTGGATGATAAAGACCTGTACCCGTAATGCGGATGCCCATGTAAAACTCCTTTTAGAAATTACCTATATCTTAACTGATTCCGAGCTTATCCCATACTTTTTGCAAGCGGGATGGAGAAATTGGCATCTTGGTCTTCATTGGTTGAGAGAAAATAGAGATGCGTAACTCCTCAACCATGAAATACAATTCTTTAAGGCGAGTGTCATTTTTAAACTTAAATAATTTTTCCATCCATGGGTCAACTTGATCAATGGCAGAATTGTCCCTTTGTAGGTTATTTGGCAAGCGGTCTAAACGCAAGACTAATGCCTTCAAATATCTTGGAAATTCGAGCCACACATCGGAAGTTTTGCCATAAACAAAATCTGAAAGTTGCATCAAATCGAGTTGATCTTCAATGTCATCAATGTTCTTTCCAAACACAGAATCATCTAAAACCAACAATTTCCGACGTATATCCTGCCATTGAATATAGGTTTCAGTTAAAACGGCTAATGCTTGTTGCCCATGGGTTAAGAAAGATTTCTTTACATTTAAAATCAGGTTTTGGTACTCCTGCACATTGACAGGTAACTCATTTATTGCAAGCTGAAGTGTGGCATAAACTAACATTTGCTCTAGTTTGGCTTTGTCACTTAGCGGTGAATAAGCCAATGCCAAGGGTTTAGAAATCTGTTTTTTCAACTGACGAACTAAGTCACCCAACTGCATATGAACCAAACGAATGATCCCTTCGCGGTGTTGTTTGACTGCTTCAAATTGGTCATTGAAAGTCTGAATCACCACACCAGATTCGTCTTTGGCATCCAACTCTGCAAAGCCTTTGACTGGAACAAGCGCTTGGTATTGTTTCACCACCACACCCGTGACTTTTTGTGATGCTTCGAACACAAAATTATCAGGGAAGGTTTTAAACTCACCTTTTAACTGTTTGACTGGGCTATGAGTTTCCGTACGACAGCGTGCTTTGAGTTCATCTAGATCACGACCTTGCTCAATCACACGGCCTTTTTCATCAATGACTTTGATTAAAGGCAGCAGATATTGCTCAACACGTTCCCAAGAAAAGTCCTTATCTGTGATTTGCTCACCACGCAGTTGGAACGCCAAGAAACTAAAAATATGCTCGCGCAAATGCACGGCATCGACACGATCCATTAATTTACGAGCCGTATCTGGTATTGGCACCAAGTGACGGCGTTTATCCTTAGGCAGTGCTTTAAGTAAAGCTTCAATCAGGTCTTGTCGCCAACCGGGTATGCCCCATGACCAAATATTTTCATCCACTTGCGGCAAAGCTTGAACTGGAATTTTGACCGTTGCACCATCTTCATCATGACTTGGGTCAAAACGATAACTTGCAGCCAAACGCAGTTCACCATTACGTAGGTAGTCTGGAAATTGCTGGGTCGTTGGACGGTCATTCATCCAAAGCGCATCATCATCGATAAATAAATGCCGTGGATTTTTCGGTTCTACAGTTGCACGCCAGTCTTCAAAACTACGACGACTTGCCACCTCTTCAGGCACTTTTGCAGCATAAAATTGGTAGATGGTTTCTTCATCCACCACCAAATCACGACGACGCAGTTTATCTTCAACACGCTCAACTTCTTCGAGTTTTAATAAATTGTGTTTTAAGAACGGCGGCGTAATACCCAAATGTCCCGTCGTCAACGCATCACGTAGGAAAATTTCATGCGCCGCCGGATGATCCACTTTTTCATAATTAATCTGACGACGTGGCTCAATAATCAAACCAAATAAAGAAATTTGATCATAAGCATTCACCACACCAGTTTTTTTCGACCAATGCGGCTCAAAATAATGATGCTTCAATAAATCGCCTGCAGCCAATAAAATCCATTCAGGTTCAATTTTCGCCAATGTACGAAGATATACCTGAGAGGTTTCCACCATCTCAAAAGCCATGACCCAAGGTGTATTGGTTTTATGCAAAGTTGATGCAGGGAAAATGCGTGCCTTTTGTTGACGCACTGCCATGAATACATTGCGTTCATCGGTTTTGTTGGCAATAAATGAAAGTAAACCCGTTAATAACGCACGGTGCAGATTTTCATAATTGGCCTTCTTTTCATTAAAGGACAGTTTTAAGCCCTGAGCCAAATCCACCAATTGCTCATGGGTTTTTTTCCACTCACGGAGGCGTAACCAACTAAGGAAATGGTTGCGTGCAAAGGTTCGACGCTTATTCTCACTCATGTCACGGTTAGCAACCAAAGCTTCCCATAATTTGATATAGAACAAGAAATCCGAGTCAGCTTCACGGAACAAAGCATGTTTCTGATCGGCCTGCATTTGTTTATCCGCAGGACGTTCACGTGGATCTTGTACCGCTAAAGCAGCGACAATAATCAAGACTTCATTTAATACACCAAAATGCGCTCCACCCAAAATCATCCTTGCAAGACGTGGGTCGATCGGCATTTTCGCCATTTGCTGACCAATTTTGGTTAAAGCACCATTTTTATTATTCGCATGTTTTGTGCCTTGTTTTGCTTGGTTTTCCGAAGCAACTTGCGGTGCATACGCCGATTTTTCTTTTAAAGCACCTAATTCAATTAACAGCTTACGACCATCATTCACCAAACGATGATCTGGCGGCTCAATAAAATCGAAGTCTTCTAATTCACCAAAGCCCAAACTTTGCATTTGCAAAATAACCGAGGCCAAGTTGGTTCGTTTAATCTCCGGTTCGGTAAATTCAGGACGACTCATAAAGTCTTCTTCTGAATACAGTCTAATACACACACCCGGTGCAATCCGACCACAACGACCTTTACGCTGATTTGCTGCCGCCTGTGATACAGCCTCAATTGGTAGACGCTGTACACGTGAGCGATAGTTATAACGGGATATCCGTGCAAAGCCACTATCAATTACGTAGCGAATATTCGGTACAGTTAAAGCCGTTTCTGCCACGTTGGTGGCAATAATAATACGTCGCCCACCACCCGATGGATTAAAGATCTTTTGTTGTTCTGCCAAAGCCAATCGAGCATATAAAGGTAAAACTTCGGTATGTTTTGGCCCAAACTTTTGCAGTGTTTCCTGTAACTCACGTATTTCTTGTTCAGTGCTGGCAAAAATCAAAATGTCGGCATGTTCAGGATGACCTTTTTCCTGCGCATCTTGAAAACATTCTTCTACGGCTGAAACCACAGCACGGGGTAAATTTTCTTCAAAATCGTCAAATTCATCGTCATCACTACCGACAATACTCAGCTCTGAAATCGGACGATAACGGAGTTCTACCGGAAAGCTTCGACCTTCGACTTCAAAAATGGGGGCCCCATTAAAGTAATTCGAGAAGCGGTTTACGTCTAATGTCGCGGAGGTAATAATGACTTTGAGATCTTTACGACGAGGCAAGAGCTGTTTGAGATAGCCCATAATGAAGTCGATATTCAGCGAACGTTCATGCGCTTCATCGATAATAATCGTGTCATATTTATTTAAGAATCGGTCATTGGCCAGTTCAGCCAATAAAATACCATCGGTCATTAACCGAACGATGGAATCTTGTGAACCTTGTTCATTGAAACGAACCTTAAAGGAGATCGACTCCCCTAGCTTTTCTCCCACTTCTTCTGCAATACGTTGCGAAACGCTACGGGCAGCCAGTCGACGGGGTTGAGTATGACCAATCAAACCCGTTAAACCACGACCTGCAAGCATGGCAATTTGAGGCAACTGTGTGGTTTTACCCGAACCCGTTTCACCTGCCACAATAATCACTTGATGCTTTTGAATAGCTTCAATTAGTTTGTCCGCATACTGCGTAACAGGTAAGTCTTGATTTAATTTAATATTGGGAATGCGGGCAATCCGTTCGCGCACTTTCGCATTCGACTTTTCAAACAAATCTTGAAATTTTTCAGGATTGGCTTCTTTGCCTTTTTTCAGCCGACTTAAGCGATGGCGATCACGAACCATGACCAATTGATCGACATTTAACTGACTTGGCACAGATGCATTATCCTAATAATTAAAAATAGAACCGAATATTTTACGCTGTATGTAAAAATAGTGAAAGATGAATCTATTTTTTGCGTGCCTGAAACCAATAGGTAAAGCCGAACAGAATAAAATGATAAAAAACTAAAATTGCGGCCAATAACCAATAATTGCCACATGCTGACTAGAATAGGCAACTCAAGCTTATCCATTTGGATGCTTTATCCATTAGTTTTCAGTCCCATAGAAAATATAAATGATACTAAAAACAATAAATATACTCTGCCCGATCACCCATGCGAACAACCAACCATTATGACAATAAACAATACTGTCATAGATAATTTTTGAAATTGAAGCAGTTTCTATCATTAAAATGATGATGAATTGAAAAATCGCATATAGCCATAATATAACCACATACCAAGCACGTCTAAATGATAGCAACAGTGGGAAAAAAAAGAAGATTCCAACGATTCCCATGGTACTCAATAGCGTAGGATCATCTGATGAAGTTCCTAATAGTTCATTAAAATAGGTCGCTTTTTGAGGTTGCAAGTATTCATAGATACATAAATTTGTACCTGTGTCTTCAACTTTAAGAATACATAGTGATGCAAGTGCAAGACTGAGAATGGCAATGATACGAAAAAATTGACTAAGCACCTGATCAAATCTGGAGTCATTTTATGTTCATGCCATCTTATATGAACAAATTCTATAATTTGAAATATTTTTTATAACTTTTTTAGAGATCACCCTTGAAATCTTATGCCACAAGCATCATGTTGGTTACAGATTTTAAAAAGATGATTTTGTCATTTTACTTTCAACTTTATATGGCATTGATATGGCTTATATCGAATGAAATAATGATAAATAATCGTTATTGCTGAAATAGTTCTGGAGTGTACTAATTCGGATTTTCCGATATTAGTTATGTAAAAATACTATTTCAGCAATAAGAAAAATTTCTGTACCCTATTGGAAATCAAAAACAAACCTCAATCATGGAGACAATGATGAGCTTAATTAATACTGAAGTTAAACCGTTTAAAGCACAAGCATTCCAAAATGGTCAATTCATCGAAGTAACTGAAGCTGATCTTAAAGGTAAATGGTCTGTTGTATTCTTCTACCCAGCTGACTTCACTTTCGTTTGCCCAACTGAACTTGGTGACCTTGCTGACAACTATGCAGAATTCCAAAAACTAGGTGTTGAAATCTACTCAGTTTCTACTGACACTCATTTCACTCACAAAGCTTGGCACGATTCTTCAGAAGAAATCAAAAAAATCCAATACGTAATGGTTGGTGATGCGAACTGGACTCTTGCTAAAAACTTTGACGTATTAATCGAAGCTGACGGTCTTGCTGATCGTGGTACTTTCGTTATCGATCCAGAAGGTAAAATCCAAATCGTTGAAATCAACGCTGGTGGTATCGGTCGTGATGCTCAAGAACTTCTTCGTAAAGTTAAAGCAGCTCAATACGTACACGCTCACCCAGGCGAAGTTTGCCCAGCTAAATGGAAAGAAGGCGACGCAACTCTTGCTCCTTCAATCGACCTAGTTGGTAAAATCTAATCTGTATTAGATTGAACTGATTCAAAAACCACGCTTTTAGCGTGGTTTTTTTGTGCCTATTATTGGCGAGCAAGTACCTCTTTGCACCCTACGTAGTTCACACTTTATTCACACAACTTTAACGCTCTAGCACTTTCCACATATCTGTAGATATTCATCAAGTTAGAGCTTACACAAATATAATAAAAATGCGCCGCAAACCCGATTGTCTAGGCTTACATCTTTGCCAGTATTTCAGTATTTTTAACATGAATTTTAGGTCAATTGCTTATTTCAGGAAGATGTAAGCCCATGAAAAAATATTTCGTCTCGATCAGTTTAATTTTATGTTCGTTTACAACTTTTGCTGCCGTGAACTGCGAAGGTGAAATTAAAAACCAAAGTATTCGTGAAGATATTAAAGTCAAAAAAAATTGTCAGCTTGAAGGTTTAATTGTTCATGGCAATGTTATTTTAGAAAATGGTGCCAGTGTTGAACTGCATGACAACCACATCAAAGGCAATATTGAATCGAATAAAAATTTTACCAAGATCATTGCCAATCATAACAATATCAATGGCAATGTCGATTTTACAATGGGGAAAAACATCCAACTCCTCAATAACCAAATTTCAGGCGACCTCAAATTAAAGAAAAATAATGGCAATATTGTTCTAAATAATAATGAAATCGCAGGTAATTTGATTTGTCTTGAAAATGCTTTTTCAATTAATGGCAGCAACAACCAAGTCAAAGGCAATAAATCAGAACAATGCCGTAGTTTTTAACTCTCCTTACACTAATATGGGAGAATTACACTTATGGCATTTATTTGAACTGGCATTTTTTTTATCAAATTAGTTGATAAAGAAATGAAAAAAATGTGAGATAAAACATTATTTTTTAACAATTCTGCAATACTCCACGCCCTAAATTTGTCTTAATTTCAAATGAGATAAACCTTTAACTGCAGTATGACTATAACAACGCAATAAGGGGGTGGCTTATGACAACAACTGTTGTAACTTCTTGGAAATACAGTTCTTCTTCACGTTACTTAAAAATATTTTATGCGAATGGTTCTGGGGATCTCTTTTATCCAGTTTCACCTTTTATTTATGATAATTTACTTCGATGTAGTGATAAAACGGCATTTGTCCACAAATATTTAGAATATGATCTACATTTTTCACGAGTAAGCTTACAGGGTTAAACCGCTACAAGCTCAGCGCTATAGCAACAGTATTTTTACTAATTAAAAAAAAATTCGATCAAATCAGGGCTGAATGCCCTGATTTTTAGTTGCGCCAAATCACCATAAAGAGCCCTGCGCCCACATTTAATGTCGTACTGATAAAACGATCATCCGCTTCAACACGTTGGATAAATTCAGCGACCTCATCGGCATGTGACAGCACATTGTCCACGATTAACACGCCATTTTGAACTTGTATTAATTCAGCTAAATATGACCAATACGCCACATACGCATCACGTTCTGCATCTAATAAAATGAAGTCATAACGACGATTTGAATGCTGTAAAAAATGCAGTGCATCGCCATGATGAAATTCAATGTATTCAGCTAAGCTTAAATTTGCCGCATGCTGTTTGGCTTGCTTGATACGCGCTGCATCAATTTCGATGGTTTCGACTCGCCCTTGTGTAGACTGCGCAGCATCCGCCAACCACAGCGTGGAATAGCCTGTAGATGTTCCAATTTCCAAGATCTGTTTGGCTTGTTTTAAGCGAATTTGCATAGCTAAAAACAGTGCAGACTCAGGCTCAATATTTCGGTAACGCGCAAGTCGGTGATTTTGAGCAGCATCGTGAGCACTAAAGTCTGCATAGAGTTGTTGCATATAGTTTTTAAAATTTGCATCCATGGTCATGATTCTGTCCTTTTGTTATTTCTTTCATATTTATAAATTGAAGTACTAAATATCTACTTAGTGGGTTTCTTGGATCAGCTTAAAACGTGGAATTACTTCACCATCAATTTCAATGGTTTCCATAAACATCTCTAAGGGTCTAACCCACATGGAATAGTCGTCATACAAGCACTGATAGACCACAACTTTTTCACGCGTTTCACTATGTGTTGCAACATGAAAGACTTGATACAACTGACCTTTATAATGCTGATAAATCCCTTTCTTAACCTGCATGTCATTTCCTTAAAAAGTTCTCAATACAATTGCGTTGACTCTAGCATTCTCTCGCTTAAAGCGCGATGAATTCGTTTATTTTTCCACTATTTAACTTGTATTTCTCGATAGTGGCCCAATATTGACTACATTCACATCGGTATATTCTTATTATTTAGAAAGAAATTTAATCACTTGATTTGTAAAACCGATTAATTTTATAAAAACAAACCGTTTCACCTATTTAATGGTTTGTTCTATCATTCTCTCATCAAATAAATTTACTCCTCTGGAGACGTTAGCAATGTTAGATCAAAATACTTCTGCTCAATTAAAAACCTTACTTGAACGCCTTGAAGGCCCGATTGAAATCGTCGCGACTTTAAACGGCACGGACAAATCAGACAAAATTAAAGAATTGGTGACTGAAGTTGCTGCTTTATCTGATTTAGTGACTGCACGTTTTGACGGTAACAACAGCCGTGCGCCAAGCTTTGGTATTGCAAAAGCAGGTGAAACACCACGTGTATTCTTCGCAGGTCTACCGATGGGCCACGAGTTCACGTCTTTGATTCTAGCTTTGCTACAAACTTCAGGTTATGCACCGAAAGTTTCTGACGAAGTACTGAATACCATCAAAGGTCTAGGTCTTAAAACTGACTTTGATGTGTTTGTATCACTCAGCTGCCATAACTGTCCTGATGTGGTTCAAGCACTTAACTTGATCGCAATTTACAACCCGGGTACAACTGCAACCATGATTGATGGTGCATTCTTCCAAGACGAAGTGGAAGAACGCAAAATCATGGCTGTACCAATGGTATTCCAAGACGGCAATCACATCGGTCAAGGTCGTATGACTTTGGAAGAAATCATTGCTAAATTAGACACCAACTCTGCTGCAAAAGATGCTGAAAAGCTAAATGCCAAAGAAGCCTTTGATGTCCTTATAATTGGTGGTGGCCCTGCAGGTAATACTTCTGCAATCTATGCAGCACGTAAAGGTATCAAAACCGGTATCGTAGCTGAACGCATGGGCGGTCAGGTCATGGATACCATGGACATCGAAAACTTCACGTCGATTCAAAAGACTCAAGGTCCTAAGTTTGCTGCTGAAATGGAAGCACATGTACGTGAGTACGGTGTGGACATCATGAACTTGCAACGTGTATCTGACATCAAAGGTGCAGATGAAACAGCCAATGGCTTGGTTGAAGTGACTTTAGAGAATGGTGCAAAACTTGAATCTAAAACAGTGATTCTTTCAACAGGTGCACGCTGGAGAGAAATGAACGTTCCGGGTGAACAAGAATACCGTACTCGTGGTGTTGCATACTGTCCACACTGTGACGGTCCATTGTTTAAAGGTAAACGTGTTGCAGTGATCGGTGGTGGTAACTCAGGTGTCGAAGCGGCGATTGACCTTGCAGGTATTGTGGAACATGTAACGCTAGTTGAGTTTGATACTAAGCTTCGTGCTGACCAAGTCCTTCAAGACAAGTTAAACAGCTTACCGAATACCACTGTGATCATGAATGCATTGTCTACAGAAGTGGTCGGTGATGGTTCACAAGTGACTGCACTGAACTATAAAGACCGTGCAACAGATGAAATCAAAACGATTGAATTGGCTGGTATCTTTGTACAAATCGGTTTGTTACCAAACACTGATTTCTTAAAAGAAACAGCAGTTGAACTTTCAAACCGTGGTGAGATCGTAATTAACGAGCGCAACGAAACCAATGTAAAAGGTGTATTTGCTGCAGGTGACTGTACAACAGTACCGTACAAACAAATCATCATTGCGACAGGTGAAGGCGCGAAAGCTTCATTGTCTGCTTTTGATTACATCATCCGTTCGGGTCAATAATTCAGTTTAAACAGAACAGCAAAAGCCAGTTTTCGAACTGGCTTTTTTTATGACTGAAAATTCATGTCTTGTTTCATTTATAAATTATTTATAAATCAAATATTTAACTCTATGACGCTTTTCACTTACACAATAATGAGCAAAACAAACCGTTTAAAACTTGTACAACAGCTTATTTGCACATTAAGATAAAATAATCATCACGGATTGATGGTTGACAATAACAACAAGAATGTTGGTCAAATTCGACTAAATGGAGAAAAGCAATGCACTATCAATATCACTGTGCTTGTTGCAATAAAGTATTGGCTTCAAGCGATAAAGAATGTTCCGAATGTGGCTCGCATAATATCCGTAGCCCATATGGCTTTTGGATATTTTGCATACTCAGTTGTTTGGCTGTTGCCATTCTATTTAAGAGTGTCCAAGTGTATTTGCAACAGCACGATACCGAAGCGACAACCCAACTCAACATCTTTGAAGTACTCAAGCAAGATGGTAAAAATTAAGCTTTTTTTACAACAGCCAAATACAGCCCTATGAACAGGCTGGCAATGTGTGAAATTTAGCCAAGCTAAATCTAAGCACTATTATCCAGTTGCTTTAAAGTCATTCAAAGCGAGAAGTTAAAATGATGAAAGCCTGAATGATTTCAGGCTTTTTTATGCGCTTGCGTTGCCCTGCTCACTTATCTTCACGAGGAAAATTCTTTAAACTATGACAATAGCAATGAGGTTCTAGACGATGGTGCAGTTAATTAAAAAAGGCGGTTTACGTGAACGCGCCAATCGTAGCCGATCATACAAAGGTTCTGAAAATACCGAAACCACCCTCAAGCCAAACCGCTATCGTGATCATGCTGAAACCACCGATGTTGCACAAGATCCATCAAATACAGCACCATCCAAAGACCAAGATCAAACCAATCCAGAGCAATAAAATTGGCACATAAAAAAAGCCAAGTTCTAATACTTGGCTTTCGCTTTGCTGACAGCAATATGTTTGCAGCTATTGAAGATTGAACATTCTAATTGCGTCGAACCACAGCCAAATCGCAAAAATTAAAAATAACGCCCCTGAAACCACATCAATATAACTACCCGAACGTTGGTAGAGTGCTTTAATTTTAGGCAAAGACATAATCATCATAAACAGACTAAACACAATAAAGGTCTGAATCGGAATGATGACAGCAAGCTGTGCTTTGAGGTTACTACTGGCTGATGAACTCAACGCCAGTGAGAACACACTACTAAAATAAATCAATGTTTTCGGATTGGCTAAATTTGTAAATAAACCTAATAAAAAATAATTTTCAGTTTTCTGCTGACTTAAGGCCTGCCCATCTTCTAAATTGGCTGTTTGATTTAAACTTTTAAGCCCACCACTAAACATCGCCCAACCCATTTTCGCCAAGAAAAATCCACCAACAGCCATTAAAACTTGTTGTATCCATGGAAATTGCTCAACCAGAACCGTAAAGCCCAATAAGGTTAAAACGACCCATACCACAATCCCGACAGAGATCCCCGCAATAATTTTTAAGGTATTTGCACGGGTTGTTGATGCAGCACTTTTAGCAATTAATAATACGTCTGGACCTGGACTCAACTGCGCAACAAAATGTAGCGCGCAGATGGTGAATAACAGTGACATGCAAGCTGATTCATTTGAATTAAAACGTGAAGATTATATCGCTTGTTCAATTTTTTTGTTGGCAACACAAGGTTTATTTTTAGGCCGTATCAAAATTTACGCAAAAAAAAAGCCGAATACACATTCGGCCTTTCATACTGAGTTACTTATTTTTTATTGACATCTTTCAGTTCAATTTGTTTCGCATCTGGCGTCACTTCACGAGCTTCACCATCAATAACGGATGAATCACGACCTGATTGCTGATTTTGCATATCTTGCATTTGACGCATCATATCTGCAAATGGGTTCTGACCTTGAGCACCGCCCATGCCTCCCATATCGCCCATCATGCCACCCATCATTTTTTCCATCATGGCTTGCTGACGCTTCATCATTGTTTTCATCATGACTGCTTTCATGGCATTTTGTACAGGTGGAATCAAAATAAGTAATGCCATAATATCTGAGATTAGACCCGGTAACAGCAATAAGAAACCAGCCAAAATTTTTGGTAAATTTCCAGTTAAAGCTGGATCATTACTCATTTGACCTGCTTGCATTTGCTGCATTTGAGGCATCAGACCTGATGAATATTTACGGATAATATTCATCCCTATAAAGAAGGCCGCCACGAACCAGAAAAAGACATACCACATGCTGCCGACGAGGTCGCCCACACCGATCCAGACAAACACTTCCAGGATCAAGCCTGCTAAAATCAGAAGAAATAATTTCATGAAAATTAAACAAATCTCAGTAAATTAATTTAAGGTGTTGCGTTCAACTGCTCAATCACTATCAAGCTTTTTTGACACGCTTATGTAACAATATGGGCATTATTTTATTTTTAAAGGGCAAATAGGGCAAACATGTCATTAATTATCGGTATTGACCCTGGGTCTCGCCTAACTGGTTACGGCATCATCGAAAAGGATGGTTCTAAACTACGTTTTGTCGATGCTGGCACCATTCGTACCGAAACAACAGAAATGCCTGAACGCTTAAAACGTATTTTCGCTGGTATTGATCGCATCGTAAAGTTTCACGGGCCTACTGAAGCTGCGGTTGAACAAGTATTTATGGCTCAAAACCCTGACTCGGCCTTAAAATTAGGTCAAGCACGTGGTGCTGCCATTGCCGCTTTAACCAATTTAGATTTACAAGTCGCTGAATATACTGCACGTCAAATCAAACAATCTGTGGTCGGCTATGGGGCTGCTGATAAAGAACAAGTCCAAATGATGGTTATGCGCATTCTGAACCTAAGCATCAAACCCCAGCAGGATGCAGCCGATGCTTTGGCTGCCGCAATTTGTCATGCGCATGCGTCTGGTAGTATGAGTAAAATGGCTGTACTGAATGCCTTAGGTGGTATGGCTCGTGGCCGAAGCCGTGTAAGCACTCGACGTCGGTAAATATTCCTCAAATCATATAGCTCAGTAATTCAGACTGTTTTCAAAACCCCACTCAATCTAGTGATCAAACTTAGCGAATCATTTTAAAACCGCTATAGTCTAATTCATGCAGTGGAATTTCTTGCTGATCGATTTTAGTCACGTCTGCTCGTAAAGGCCCCACCAGACTGTGTTTCAGTATTTTATGAATGGCGTCTTCAGTTCCAATAATCAGCGCTTCAACTTCGCCCGTCGCTAGATTTTTCACATAGCCATTTAAACCGATTGCAAGCGCTTGCTGCTCAAACCAACGACGGTAGCCAACACCCTGCACTTTACCTTGAATTCGCAATTTAACCGCATGCATTTTAGTCTTCATCTCCTGAATGATTGACCACATGATAAACCGCTTGGGCCATATCCTGTGCCTGCAAACCACGCATCCCCGGCTTCGCCAATACATCACCTGCTAAAGCATGCAGGCTTACGATTTCGTGCAGATGAATTTGCTGATGGAATTGTGCTTTTAAACTCGCAATCATCCCTGCAAGCACATCTCCCATACCGCCTGTACCCATTCCTGCATTACCTGCGGTGCAAATCCAAAGCTGATCTTCAAGTATTAAGCTGCCTGCGCCTTTAAGCACCCATTGACCTTGAAATTTTTCTTTTAAATACTGAATTGCTTGTACACGATCTGCTTCAACTTCAGCAGTAGTAATACCCAGTAATTTCGCAGCTTCACCCGGATGTGGCGTTGCATAGGTGCGTGCATTCAATTTTTCAGGTGTTTCAGCTAGAAACCATAATGCATCTGCATCCAAAACAATTTCCAAGGTTGACTGCTGAATCAATGGAAACCATGACTTAAACTGCTGTTGTGCCCAATTGTCACGACCAAGCCCCATGCCAAAGCTAATCGCATCGACATGATCGATCAGTTGCTGAATCGCTTTTACATTTAATGCATTGATATCGCGTAGCATAATATTCGGTGCGCGCGCCAAAATAGCGGTGTGATGTCGTGCATCACAAACAACGGTGACCTTTCCTGCACCTGCATGGAATGCAGCCTCAGCAGCCATTATCACCGCCCCACCCATTTCAGCATGCCCACCAACAACCAAAACATGGCCATAACTGCCTTTATGACCAAAAGCTTGTCGCTCAGGTAAAGTGATTTTCTGCGGAGACAAATAAGCGAGTGGCTCTAACTCTGCATCAGTCGGTATACATGCCATCACCGAAACTTCACCTGCATATTCCTTCGCTTGACCTGTAAATAGCCCTGCTTTTAGACCCAATGCCGTAAAGGTATAATCGGCTTGAAATGCGATGGGTAAAGGCCGCCCTGTATTGGCATGTAATCCGCTTGGAATATCAATCGCAACTTTGAGTCCCGTGCATGCATTCAATCGTTGAATAATGGCTTGCCATTCACTAGAAAGTTCACGATTGAGTCCAATACCAAATAATGCGTCGATATAAACGTCATAGTCATGCTGAAAATCAAAATGTGTATAGATCTTGAGCTTGTGATCTATCGCTTCTTGTACAGCAGAATGTAAATCTTTCGATGCTCCAATTTCAGCGGCGTAAATATCGACTTGAAAGCCTGCTTGCTGTAGGTATTGCGCTGTAAGATAGCCATCTCCTGCGTTATTGCCCTGTCCACAACATACAGCGATATTTTTTAAATTTTGCTGCTTTAACCTTGGAATGAGTTGCTGAGCAATCGACCATGCGAACTGCTGCATCAGACCATAACTGCTATTGTGCTGAGCAAACCAACGCTGCTCCCAAGCTTGAATACTTTGGCTAAGATAAACAGGGCTATGGTAAACTTGCAGACGCATTGTTTTTCCTTGTTATGATTATGGCCGCTTCAACTCCTGCACAAAAAATTCCTGTCGATCAATATGATCCAGAAACCCTAAAAGCATGGATTAAAGCACAAGCCTTAAATTTAGGTTTTTCTGATTGTGTCATCGCAAAGCCAGATGCTCAAGAGGAACTCCCTCGTTTTAAAGAATATTTAGAACGTGGTTATCATGGCGATATGAAATTCCTAGAGGAAAACCTTGAAAAACGTGCCAATCCTGCACTTTTAGTCCCCGGCACCCGCAGTATCATTTGTGTCCGCATGGACTATTTGGTCGAGACACCAAAACCACGTTACGTTCCAGATGAACCAAACTCAGCCATCATTGCACGCTATGCACGAGGTCGTGACTACCACAAAGTCATGCGCGGTCGTTTAAAAACCTTGTCGAATATTATCCGTGAAAAAATCGGAGAGTTTGAATCTAGACCCTTTGCCGACTCTGCACCAGTGTTTGAAAAATCCTTAGCTGAAAATGCAGGCATGGGCTGGACAGGCAAACACACCTTACTGATCCATAAAAAATCAGGCTCATTTTTTGTATTAGGTGAGCTGTTTACATCACTCGATTTGCCTTTTGATTCTCCGGCAACCAAACATTGTGGTTCATGCACAGCTTGTATTGATATCTGTCCAACTCAGGCCATCGTTGAGCCCTATATGTTAGATGCACGTAAATGCATTGCCTACTTAACCATCGAATATAAAGGCATCATTCCTGAAGAATTACGCCGTGGCATTGGCAACCGTGTGTTTGGCTGTGATGACTGTCAACTTATCTGTCCATGGAATAGCTTTGCGCATAAAACTCAAATTGAGGACTTTTATCCACGTCATGGCCTCGACCAAGTGAGTTTATTAGATCTTTGGCAATGGAATGAAGCCACTTTTTTAAGCTGTACTGAAGGCAGTCCTATCCGACGAACAGGCTATCAAAGCTTTATGCGAAATATCGCCATTGGCTTAGGCAATGCACCATACAGTTCAAATATTGTGCAATCATTAAAAAATTCTCGCGAAAAACATGATGCGATTGTGCAAGTTCATATTGATTGGGCAATTGCAGAACAAAACTCAAAAATGCTTTAAGGACTTTTATTCTCTATTTTCCAGATCCTTACAAAGTTTTCATTTAAGCTAAAACTTAGTGACGTAATCCAAGAAAATTAATTTTTTAGCTCAAAATAAACATTGCAGCGATTGTGCTGTCATTTAGCATAACTTTGCAAGCATCTTAAATATCAAAAGTTCTTGAAAAAGTCATTTCAATGCATTTTAGCTAAATTGCAATGTTACAAAATAGTCTTGGAAGTCTGCAAATTTTACGTATGATGATCTGCATTAGGCAGAAAATATGGATCATTTATGAGCTACCGAAATGACTGGACACATCCAGAAATACAAGAGTTGTATCAACAACCATTGATGGATTTATTATTCCAAGCACAGACCATTCACCGTGAATATTTCCAAGCCAATCATATTCAAGTCAGCACCTTACTTTCGATTAAAACCGGTAAGTGCCCTGAAGACTGTAAATATTGCTCTCAGTCTGCACATTATGACTCTGGATTAGAAGCTGAAAAACGTCTGGCTGTGGAAAAAGTCATCAATGAAGCGAAAGCTGCGCTTGCCTCAGGTTCTTCGCGTTTTTGTATGGGCGCTGCATGGCGCAATCCACATGAACGGGACATGCCCTATGTGCTAGAAATGGTGCGTGAAGTCAAAGCGCTGGGACTTGAAACCTGTATGACCCTTGGCATGCTGAATCAGTCTCAAGCAGAGCGCCTACATGAGGCAGGCTTAGATTATTACAACCATAACCTCGATACCTCTCGTGAGTATTATCCCAATATCATTAGCACGCGTAGCTATGATGACCGTTTAACGACGCTAGACTATGTTCGCCAATCTGGAATGAAAATCTGTAGCGGCGGAATTGTGGGCTTAGGTGAAAGCCGTGATGACCGTATCGCCTTTTTGATGGAGTTGGCAACGCTGCCGATTCATCCTGAATCCGTGCCGATTAATCTCCTTGTCCCTATTCAAGGTACCCCACTTGCAGAGGTTGAGAAACTTGATGTGATCGAATGGATTCGCACCATTGCAGTCGCACGGATCATTATGCCAAAAAGCTATATTCGACTCTCTGCAGGTCGTGAATCCCTGAGTGATTCAGAACAAGCTTTGGCATTTATGGCAGGTGCAAATTCACTCTTTTCTGGTGAAAAACTACTGACCACGCCAAATGCAGGCGAAGGCAAAGATCAGCTTTTATTTAGCAAACTCGGTTTAGTGGCTGAACAGCCCAAACCAAATGCTGCACAGCTTTCAACTGATGCCATGCAAATGGCTTAAAATAAGCCCCGAAGTTCGGGGCTTAGTTCAATTGAATGATCAGTGGTAGGTTTCAATGTGCAATGCAAGAGATGGTGCGAATAAATGAATGGTTGAATCACCATGAGTATGGAAAATATATCGATTACTTCGCAAAGTTATGTGCTGTTATTAAAATTCCATAGCCTGCATTTAAATAATCCCCTTCACGAATGATGTCTTGACCATTAGCATGTTGAACCACCAATTGCTGCTGAATCGCATCATAATGAAAAGATTCAAAGCAATCTTGATGTTGTAATAACCATGCAATGGTATCTGCCATATTGGCATCGACGGTATAACGCTCGGCTTGAAAATCTTTACTCATATCTGCATGAAAACTGTGAATGTATTTCTATTTTAATGATTTCAATATTGACCGGCATTAAAAAAGTGAGCTTTCGCTCACTTTTTTTTCGGCTTAGACTCTGCATTACTTTGTCACACCGCACTTACGACATTCCTTGTGCGAACCGATTTCTTCCATTTGCTCGTATTCGTAAATATGCATGCAAAATAGTTTTCTGAATAATTGAAGCATGTTGTTAAAACTCCCATTTATTTATTAATGTGCTTCTGAATATTTCGTCCTGAAATATTATGATCATGCCTAAACACGCCATAGCTAATTTATTATCATATTTTTCCAATGAGTCAAATATCTTTACTTTAAAATGACACAATTTCGGATAATCGGTTATTTTTAAGCCTCCCTTATATTCACCTGAGTTATAAGGATTTTTATTAATATCAACATCACAGATATAGATTAATTTTCAGCAAATTTCGCACAAAAAAAACTCCCCTTTAGGAGAGTTTTTTCAAATAGATGATCACATGAGTAACGTTATTCACAAGCCCAGATTTAAACGTTCTGACTGGCAAACTTCGCACGTGCAGCATGCAATTTTTTATAGCTATCAATCAGACGTAAATGACGATCTAAACCTTCAAGTTGCATATTGGTTTCAGTTAAACCGTAGAAGCGAAGACTGCCATCCATTGAACCAATCACTGCATCCATACGTTCGTCACCAAACATACGACGGAAATTATGTTCATAGTCATTGAGATCTAAGTCATCGTCCAATTCAACTTCTAAAACCACATTCATGCATTGATAGAACAAACCACGTTCAACTGTATTAGTGTTGTACTGAAGGAAGGTTTCGACCAACTCTTTTGCTTCTTCAAATTCTTGTAAGGCAATATAGATCAGTAGTTTGAGCTCAAGAACCGTTAATTGGCCCCATACGGTATTGTCATCAAACTCAATCCCGATGAGCGTCACAATATCCGTGTAATCATCCACCTCAAGCTCTTCTAAGCGCTCAACCAGTGACACTAACTCATCTTCATCTAGGCGATGAATGTTTAAAATATCTTCACGGAAGTCCAAAGCTTTGTTGGTGTTATCCCAAACCAAGTCTTCAACCAAATACACTTCAGAATAACCCGGAACCAAAATACGGCATGCCGTAGCACCTAGATGCTGGTAGACCGCCATATATGCTTCTTTGCCCATATCTTTTAGGATCGCAAACATCGCTGCAGCTTCTTCCGCATTGGCATTTTCACCTTCAGATGTGAAATCCCACTCTACAAAATCATAGTCTGATTGTGCGCTAAAGAATTTCCAAGACACCAAACCACTTGAGTCAATAAAGTGTTCTACAAAGTTATTCGGCTCTGTGACTGCATTTGAACTAAACGTTGGTTTTGGTAGATCGTTTAGACCTTCAAAACTGCGACCTTGTAGAAGCTCAGTTAAACTACGCTCTAAAGCCACTTCAAGTTTTGGATGTGCACCAAATGAAGCAAATACACCACCTGTACGTGGGTTCATTAAGGTTACGCACATCACAGGGTACTGACCACCAAGTGAAGCATCTTTTACCAATACAGGAAAACCTTGTTCTTCTAAGCCTTGAATACCCGCAACAATACTTGGATATTTGGCTAAAACCTCTTCAGGGACATCTGGTAGAGCCAATTCACCTTCTAAAATCTCACGTTTGACCGCACGCTCAAAGATTTCCGATAAACATTGCACTTGAGCCTCAGCCAAGGTATTCCCTGCACTCATCCCGTTTGACAAGTATAAATTTTCAATCAAGTTTGATGGGAAATACACTGTTTCACCGTCGGACTGACGGACAAATGGAAGAGAGCAAATACCGCGTGCTATATTTCCTGAATTGGTGTCATATAGATGTGTACCTAATAACTCATTTTCTGGGTTATAAATTTCACGTGTGTAGTCATCCAAAATTTCGACAGGTAACTCGCCTTCTGGGCCGGGTTGGAACCATTTTTCATCTGGGTAATGCACAAAGTCAGCATTGGCAATCTCTTCACCCCAGAACTGGTCGTTATAGAAGAAGTTGCAATTGAGACGTTCAATAAATTCACCCAAAGCCGAAGCTAATGCGCTTTCTTTGGTTGAGCCTTTACCATTGGTAAAACACATTGGCGATTGTGCATCACGAATATGTAGAGACCAAACATTCGGCACGATGTTACGCCATGATGCAATTTCAATCTTCATGCCTAAACCAGCCAAAATACCTGACATATTGGCAATGGTTTCTTCTAATGGCAGATCTTTACCCGGAATAAACGTGGTACTTTCTGACGCTAAATTTGGCATAAGTAAAGCTTGTGCATCTGCATCAATGCTTTCTACTTCCTCAATAACAAACTCAGGACCAGTCTGAATCACTTTTTTAACCGTACAGCGGTCAATTGAACGCAAAATGCCTTGACGGTCTTTTTCTGAAATATCCGCAGGTAGTTCGATTTGGATTTTGAAAATTTGCTTATAGCGGTTTTCAGGATCAACAATATTGTTTTGAGATAAGCGAATATTGTCTGTCGGAATGTCTCGCGCCGCACAATACACTTTTACAAAATACGCTGCACATAATGCTGACGACGCCAAAAAGTAATCGAATGGTCCGGGAGCAGAGCCATCGCCTTTATAGCGAATGGGTTGGTCGGCAATTACCGTGAAGTCATCAAATTTGGCTTCTTGTCGAAGGTTATCGAGATAATTAACCTTAATTTCCATGTGGGCACCTAAATATTCTTATGTGTCAGTGCAACACATAAAAATGAAAACTTAAGCCGAATAACTGTAGGACATTGACTTAAAAATGTGAGGCCAGTACCAATCTATGCGCTGTTGAGCACGGTACTGACAAGAATGGGCATTATTATAAGGTTATTTTGACTGTTTGATAACTTTTGTCGTGATTTACATCACGATAGGATTCGGCACTTTGTGCATTTTGGTCTAATCCAAGCTCAACTGCTGCAACTACAGCCAATTTGTTGTGTTAGTGTGCAGCCGTGAAGAAAAAGGCTTGTCTTTTAAAAAAATCTTCGCTAGTATGCTTTGCGTCTGAACTTGTTGATAAATAACACATTCAGAATATAGGGCCTATAGCTCAGTTGGTTAGAGCAGCGGACTCATAATCCGTTGGTCCACAGTTCAAGTCTGTGTGGGCCCACCAATTTTTTGTAATCATATGCTCAACTTTGCAATGATTTAATATATAAACCCATGAATTATAATGATTCATGGGTTTTTTATTTCTTTTTTGCAATATGCTGCACTGTAATATAGAGAGCTTTTCTTTATAGGATTTGTGATCTATATAATTTAACTTCACTTTACTTTTAAATGGCTAAAAATTAAGTATAAAAATCAAGATTTTATAACACAACAATAAATATCTAACCGATAAGTCGTAAATGCATCAACGATGTACGGGTCATCTTCCGCGACCTGACATTTATACTCCACACTCTGAAGCCATTTAGGTTGTTTATCAAAAGGGCTTTGTTGCACAAAGATTTGAAATGCAAAGCGCCCCTAATTAAGCTAAATTTAAGGCGTAACTTAGGTAAGTGGTCGACCTAATTCCGTAACTCTGTTAAGGACTGCTACACGTGCATGGATCTCATTCACTTGGCTATCAAAACTCCTTGCACTGAGTTTATCTCCTAATAATTTGATGCAATGCATCTTAGTTTCAACCAAACTTCGCCGATGATAGCCTGACCATTTTTTCCATAGTGTCTTGCCTAAACGTTTAATTGTTCGAAATAATTCATTTCGCTCTAGCGAGCTACTCTTTGTATCTTTCCATGGTTTCGCATTTTTTCTAGGTGGAATCACCGCATGCGCTTGCCGATCTGCAATGACCTGACGGCATTGCTTGGTGTCATAAGCTCCATCGGTATAAACAGAGTCAATTTGCTCATGTTATGGAATCTGATTAAGTAAATCACCAAGCACCTGTGAATCACTGACATTATTGGTTGTGAGCTGAATAGCGCGTATTTGTAGGGTTTTAGCATCTATACCAATATGTAGTTTACGACATTGGCGACGATATTCAGCTCCATGTTTCTTGCGTTTCCATTCGCCCTCACCTAGAAACCTCATGCCTGTAGAGTCTACGAGTAGATGCAGCCCATCGCTACTTTTTTTTGGTAGCTGATTGCAATATCAATATGCTTTTGTCTTCTACAAATGGTGGAATACGAATATCACTGATATTCGGGGCTGTCCAATCTAATCTACAAAGATGAATAAAACTTTCAACAGAGCCAGTGACCATACGTAAAGACAAACGGAATAGAGATTTAATCATCAGACAGCATTGGATAGCAGCATCAGAATAGGTTTGATTTCGACCATGCTTGCCCTTTGGTTGAGCGTACCATTGAGTTTTGGGATCAAACCAAATAGAGATATTTCCTCGATTGATTAATGCTCTGTTATAAGAAGGCCAATTGGTTGTGCGATAGATTTTAGATGTGGACTTATTCATTTGAGAATTATAATGTTGAATAAGCCTTTAACGGTAGATTTGAGCAACAAAGCCCATCTAAACCATTCATGCAAATTGTCATATCAAACAAAGAGGCTGTACGAGTTGACCAGTGTGTTACGCCATGGATCAATTAATCTTGCTTCGGGTTAAGTAAAATTAAGATAATGCTTGCATGACCTTGATGTAAATCTTAGCTGGTAGCCATATTTAGAGTTGACTCAATAAATATAAAAACTTACTTTTTGAAATATTAAATTTGTTTTATTCTTTGATAATATTTAAACAACTCTATAATTTTAAAAAATATGATTAATCGAAAATTCGCTTTTATTTTCCTCTCAAGCCTGACATTAGCGGCTTGTGCTAAAACGCCATCAGAGCCAAATGCATCTTCTCAAAAGCAAGCCAATCAGAAAGTTACAGATCCAAATTTACAGAGTGAAATTCATGAGCTTGTCGAGCGCACAAAGAAAAATATGGTGAATATACAAGGTGGTTCATTCATTATGGGAGATTTCGGCACCATCACCAAAGAACTAGAAAAAACAGCTCCAGATAGTGTGGCAGTAACGAATCCCAAAGGCAATGTCGAGACACCTCCCTATAATAGCTATGTAGGTTATTCATCTGATAAGGATAATAAACCACCGCATAAAGTGGTCTTAGACAGCTTTAAGATGACCAATAATAAAATTACTTTGCAAGATTATTTGATCTATCTCAAGGCCACCAATCAAGTACAACCAGATTATTTAGAAGACTATCCAAAGGAAATTTTTCATAAACTCCCAGCAGGTGCAAATTGGTACAATGCACAAAAGTATTGTCAGTGGTTAGGCAATCAAATGGGGCAAAAAATGGATTTACCGACAGAAGCACAATGGGAATATGCTGCCCGAAACCGTGGACAATACCTTCTCTATGCAACCAATGATGGCACCATGAAAAATGGGGTAAATATTGCAAGCTATGAACAACTCAAAACCAATTCTGTTAAATATGGGTATAATAATTATGGACATCTTCCTATATTAGGAAAAGTATCACCAAATCCTTTGGGAATCTACGATATGGTGACAAATAATACTGAATGGGTCAGAGATTGGTATAGCGAAAACTACTATGCAGAGTCACCTGTTAAGAATCCACAAGGCCCTAAAGATGGCACAGAAAAAGTCTTGCGCAGCTCCTTTCCACAAGGTGGTGATAATGCTGCTGGTGGTGATGGCATGAATATTTACCGTCAAAAAGCCCCTCCATCCGCTATGTTCAAAGAGCATGGCAATACTATTGATGGAAGCCAAGATACCGCATTTCGTTGTATAAATTAATTTAAACTTTATACGTTCCATTTTGGTTATTTGATTCTAGTGAAGTATCAATCATCTCAATATTGCTTACCAACAGTGTATCTCTATCAAAAGGACCCGCTCCAATTCAGCTTTATTTTTTCGCATCAAATTGAAATCAATAAATAATAAGCTAATACAATGCTTACGTGACTTTGATGTAGGCGTTAGGTGGTAATCCTCTTCAGCCTATTCCCTTAATTTATATTGAAAAATCGAAAGAGCTTTTTATTTATCCATCATTTTAAACATCGTAAATTCAAAATTATCTTTTGCACTGATTTCTTCTGGCCGCTGTAAATTCATTTTATTTTTTCTTATCACATCATCATGCCAAACAGGCAATGGTTTGATATGCAATAAAATTCTTCGCGCCACAAAGTTACACACATCAAAGGGATAAGAAAACAATGCTGGAACCCAATTATAGTGATAAATGATCCGAAATGACTTCCAGGTCTCTTCCCAGCTTTCTTTTGCGCCTTGAACATTTTGACAATAAGTCAGTTGTGTAAAAGGATCAATGGTACCGTACATAGGGTGAGGTTTCGGATAAAGCTCTTCTGGTCCTTTCATCATAAAATGACAAATAAAAGTCCATAAACCTTGAGTACGGAATATTCCAATCATTGGAAAGCCAATCACAAAGGTATGTTTTAGGATGCCGTCTTCGATGATATGTGCCCGAAGCTCTCGTAATGGAATGCCAGACAACCCAAAACTACTGCCCATAATATAAACTA